>JAOZTP010000078.1 GCA_029939135.1 Desulfobacterales bacterium | reverse complement strand
CTTTTTCGGAAAAACTCCACTATAAGCTCTCGGCATTCCTCTTTCATAACTCCTTTTATTACTTCAATGCGGTGATTTAATTTTGGATCGTCGCAAAGCGAATAAACCGAGCCCGCCGCTCCCGCTTTGTAATCCGGCGCGCCGTAAACTATTCTTTTTATTCTGGCGTTTAACGCCGCTCCCATGCACATTATGCAGGGTTCTATAGTAACGTATAAGGTTGCGTTCCCAAGTCTGTAATTGGATAATTTTTTCCCCGCCTCTCTTATGGCGATTATTTCGGCATGAGCGGTAGGATCGAACAGATGTAAGCAGAGGTTGTAGCCTTTTGAGATGATTTTGCCCTTGTTGTCAACCAAAACGGCGCCTACTGGAACTTCGGACAGGTTCTCGGCTTTTTTTGCCTGTTTTAAAGCAATAGCCATAAAATCCTTATGCTCCGGTTTTTTTTTCTTTTTTTTTTCTATATATAAGGAGCCTTTTTTTCTCTTTTCGCCCCATTTTGCCCGAATCTGTTTGGCATAAGAAAAAAAATTTTCAAAAGACACTTTTATATATCTTTCCTTTTTTATAAAACTTTTACTCGCCGTATTTATTGAGGCAAGAAGCAAAAATTTTTTTATTATTTTGATAATCAAATTCAAAGAGATATAACGGGTTGAATAGATTTTGACAATCAAAAATTAATGCGGTTAAAAATCGGAACAAATAGACTCTATAGATTATGTCGCCTCTTTGCTTTATTATATTAATTTTCTTGCAATATGATTATGTTGCTATTATGTAGTTTTTGTAGAAACGAGCCTTTTTTTGCTTGATTTGTGCGACGCATAAATCAAATGGAATAGAATTTATTTCTACGGGAATTATTAGTTTTTTAAAATTATAAAATTGTATTTTTTGAGCAAAAAATTTTAAATCGGATATTTAAAAAAAATAAGGATGTTTTAATAATGCCGAAAAATTTCAGACCCAGCAACCGAGAAGGACAAATATTATCCAAAATAGAATCTTCCAAAGAATATAAAAAAAAACAGATACTACGCGGAATTGCGGAATGTATCGAGCCGCTTGCAAACGCGGTTGCTATGAAGCTTATAGAGAATAAGCTTATAGAGACTACAAATAAAAACAGTATTGAAGACCAAATATTAAAATGTCTGGAAAAATTAAGCAGGGCGAACGATTTTGATGTAGATTACAAAACCGCTCCTTTTAGGCAATTGGTTGGTCATCCGCATGTGGCAAGTTTATATTTAACGGCGTTTGTAATAGAAGACCTTATAAACCATAAGGATGTAGTTGACATATACGGTTCCGATATAGAGATATACGGCTGTATAAACAAACAGGCATTAAAATTTTTACCCTAATGAGCAGACTTTATTCCGCAGAGTTTGTAAACGGATGTTTTGAAGATCCGGGGCTGTTTGTCTCTTTTTTATTTCAAAAACGGGCGATTCTTTTTGATTTGGGAGATATTCATGCTTTAAGCGAAAAGAATATACTTAAAATAGAGCGGATATTTATAACTCATACTCATATAGATCACTTTGCAGGATTTGAAAGACTTATAAGAATAATGCTCGGAAGAGATAAGAAGATATATCTTTACGGTCCTAAAGGCTTTATTAAAAATGTGGAAGGAAAACTTGCCGGATATAATTGGAATCTTATTAAAAAATATAAAAACAACTTTGAAATAAACGTTTATGAAATTTTAGACGAAGCGCTTTTATCAAGAAGATATATTTGCAATATGGCTTTTGAGCCGATTGTTTTGCCGGATAAGCCGTTTAATTGCGGCGGGGTTATATTCGAGGATGATAATATTGTCGTAAAAGCCGCAATACTTGATCATGGGATAGAATGTCTCGGCTTTTCTATGGAAGAAAAATTCAGAGTTAATATAATAAAGGAAGCATTAGACAAACTCGGCATAGAACCGGGGCGTTGGCTTACCGAATTTAAACAAAATCTTATAAAAAAAATATCCGGCAAAAAATATAATGATAAAATAAGCGCGGATAATAGATTGTTTGATATTGAGGAACTTGCCGAAAAAATAGCAAAAATTAATTCTGGCGAAAAGCTTGCCTATGTATCGGACGTTAGATATACCAAAGAGAATATAAATAAAATTTTTCCTCTTGCCAAAGATGCAAACAATCTTTTTATAGAGGCGGTTTTTGCGCATGCAGACAAGGAACTTGCCGCTTTAAAAAATCATCTTACCGCAAAACAGGCGGGCGAAATTGCAAAACTTGCGGAAGTAAAAAAAATCTCCGTATTTCATTTTTCTCCGAGATATAAGAAACGGGAAGATTTGCTTATCAATGAAGTTATAGAGAGCTTTGACGGGAATATATAAGCTGCTGAAATTTTTATCCAACGCCGAAATTGGGCAAACTGCAAATTAATTATAAACATAGGAAATACCCAATAATAAAGGGATTTTTCGCTTTGCTCGAAATGACGGGCTTAAATATTTTTTTTCCTTGTCATTTAGACGAATAAGGCGGGTAAAGTTTTTAATCATAGGGGAATGCGCAATCAACTGGAGTTTAAAGAGAAAATTTGGCGTATAACAAAGTGATTTGGTTCGTTTGCAAGGCGAATAAAGTTTTTAACCGGAGGAATACTTATAGTATTTCGAGGATTAAAAACTTTATTCAACGCCGCAAACAGGCAAATTACGCAGTTATACGCCAAATTTAAATTTTATTTGAAAAGCTTAACAATATCGCTATACACAACATAAACCGTAAGCGCCATAAGAAGCGAAAATCCTATCTGCTGAGCTTTTCTTTTTATATTGATATTTACGGGACGTCTTATAATCGCTTCTATTAAAAAGATTAAAAGATGTCCGCCGTCTAAAACAGGTATAGGCAAAAGGTTTAACACCGCAAGATTTATGCTTAAAAGCGCGGTAAAAAAAAGTAGAGAAACAATCCCTTTTTTTGCCTGCTCTCCCGCCATCTGCGCAATCATAATAGGTCCGCCTATCTCCATCTCTTTTGCGGAAAGTCTGCCGGATACCATTTTTACTATGCTTGTTCCTATAAGATTTACAACTTCAAAGGAGCGATGAGTTCCGTATTGCAGCGCTTGTATAGGATTTAAATCCTTTTTTAAAAAATCGTCTCCGGCTATAATGCCTATTATATATTCTTTTTTTGTATCTCCGAAAATATCTTTGATTTCTCTTTTTTCCGGAATAATATCAAAATTTAAAATCTCTTCGTTGCGTGATACGGATATTTTTAAAGTTTCTCCTTTGCTTGCGCGGATATTTTCCGCCATATCGTTCCACGTTACAATTTTTTTATTATTTATCGCCACAATAAGATCATTTTTTTTTATTCCCGCTTTTTGAGCCGGTCCCGCCTCTGCAACTTCGCCTACGCTTGCCTTTGGAACCACAAGCCCGAAAGAATAAAAAATTGCCGAAAATATTATAATTGCAAGCAAAAAATTAAAAACAGGACCCGCCGCCACTATAAGAGTTTTTTGCCAAAGGGGTTTGTGGGTAAAGGATAAGGGAATATCCTCGGGGTCAATATCGGCTTCAGGGTCTTCTCCTATCATTTTTACATATCCGCCGAGCGGTATTGCAGACACTCTATAATCCGTTTGTTTGTATTGTTTGCCGAAAAGTCTGGGTCCAAAGCCGAGAGAAAATTTTTCAACTCCTACGCCGAAAAGCTTTGCAAATAAAAAGTGCCCGAACTCGTGAAAGAATACAAGAACGCCCAAAACAACTATAAACGCCGTAATATTATTGATCATTAGATTACTCCGATAAAAGAAGAGGCTATTTCTCTTGAAAAAATATCCGCCTCCAAAATTTGTTCTATATCTCCATTTAACGATTTGTTATTATATTTTAACATAGTTTTTTCTATAATTTTCGGTATTGATACAAAACCGGTTTTTTTATTCAAAAAAGCCTCCACTGCAATTTCGTTTGCCGCATTTAATACCGTAGGCATAAGCCCGCCCTCTTTTAAGGCTTCGTAAGCAAGCCTTAAACATAAAAATTTATCAAAATCCGGCGCTTCAAAAGAAAGCCCGCCTATTTTTGCAAGATTCATTCTTGTCTGTTTAATCGGCAGTCGCTTCGGATAAGAAAGAGCGTATGAAATTGCGGTTTTCATATCTGGGTTTCCAAGCTGCGCTATTACGGAGCCGTCTATAAATTCCACCATAGAATGAATTATACTCTGCGGATGTATTAAAACCTCGATTTTATCTTCCTTTATGCCGAAAAGCCATTTTGCCTCTATTATTTCCAAACCTTTATTCATAAGGGTTGCGGAATCGATGCTGATTTTTTTTCCCATACTCCAAGTCGGATGATTAAGAGCCTCGCTCGGAGTTATGGAATTGAATTTTTTTTGGGGAAGTTCTCTGAAAGGTCCGCCTGACGCGGTTAATATTATTTTTGTTAATTCCTCTTTTTTATGCCCCGCAAGAGACTGAAATATTGCGCTGTGTTCGCTGTCTATAGGAAGAATTTTTACTCTTTTTGCAAAATCCGGTTTTGTTATAATCTCTCCCGCCATAACCAAAGTTTCTTTGTTTGCCAACGCTACGTTTTTACCCGCCTTTATCGCCGCAGTTGTAGGAAGCAGTCCCGCGGCTCCCACTATTGCGGATATTACTATATCCGCTCCAAAATAGGAGGCTGCCTTTTCATACCCTTTTTTGCCGAATAGTATTTCCGTTTTTGAGCCTGCCGGAAGAAGCTTTGCCAGCATATCCGCATTTTTTTCTTCATATACCGCAGCCAATTCCGGCGCAAACTCTATTATTTGTTCCGCCAAAAGTCTTATGTTATTTTTTGCGGTAAGCGCTTTTACTTTAAACTCTTCCGGAAACATTCTTATTATATTAATTGTATTTACGCCTATTGAGCCGGTAGAGCCTAATATGGAGACATTTTTCATGATTTTATATTGGTTTCCGTAAAATTTTTTTTTGTTTTTTGCGCCGGATAAAATCTAACATTTTTTAACGCAACCCATTCTATTTTATAAAACTTACAAAGGGAGATTTTTTTTAAAAAAACTTAATTGTAAAATATGCAAACGGAGACGCAAATAAAAGAGCGTCTATTCTGTCTAAAACCCCTCCGTGCCCTGGAAGTATATTTCCAGAATCTTTAACGCCTGCGGAGCGTTTAAGCATGGATTCAAATAAATCCCCGATCTGTCCCGCAATTCCTATTAGAATACAAATTATCAAACATTTCTGCCAAGATATATCGGGCAGAAAAAAATATCTTATTAAAAAACCCGCGCAAATGCTGGATATTAACCCAGCAGCCGAGCCTTCTATGGTTTTATTAGGGCTTACCAAAGGAGCAAGCTTATTGCGTCCCAAGTAAGAACCGGCATAAAAAGCGCCGGTATCTCCGGCAAAAACGGCGGCAAGTAGCAAGTATATCCAAGCCGCGCCGTTATCTGCGCTTCTTATAAGGATGGCAAAGGATAAAAACAAAGGAATATATATAAGCCCGAAAACCTGCTTTATAACCGTATTATCAAGCTTATTATCCTTATTATATCCGAACAAAGAGATAAAAGCGGATATAAACAGATTAAAGGTTATTATAAAAAGAACTAACTGCATATTTTTTATATAAATCCCGTATATCAAAGCCAATGCAATCGGATAACTTGTCGCAGGCAAAGGCGTAAAATTAGATTTATTAAAGGCTATTTTATTATATTCATAAAGGGCGATAAGCGAGGCTGTCGCTATAAATGCGGCAAATATAATATCCGCGCCGTATTCCATCATAAAAACTATGAATAAAATCCCCGTCGCTCCGGTAATTATTCTTTTAACATGCATTATTTTTTTAAGCCTTTTTGTAATTTTTTGCTTGTTTTATATGTTATCGCGGCATTTTTTTGCCGCTATTTTTTAAGCTTTTCAACCTGCAAATCGGAATGCTTTCAATAAAGCAAGCCGCAGGCTATTAACTTTGTTTTTTATCGGCGTTTGGGCGCCGTTTAATTTACGCAAAAAGTATCATTTGCCGTTAACAATTACAATAAATAAATTATCCCCTTTAATATATGGGCTTAAAATTTCGAAAAAAAATAACGGGCGCGTTAAAAAGGCTTGAGCTCAACCTGTTACATTTTTTTAACTATAATTTTGCATTTGCTTTAAGGATGCTTTGAAGCGGCATTGGCAATCAATCGAAAATTCAATAAAAATTTCAACCGAAGATAGTAGGGCGTAAGTTGTATGATAAAAAAATAGGACTTTGTTTTTTTATATTCCAGATTTTTATTGATATAAATTTGAAAAGATATATAAAAGATAGATTGAAATGCAGATAAAAAGAAAATGGTACGCCTGAAGGGATTCGAACCCCTGACCTACGGATTAGAAGTCCGTTGCTCTATCCAGCTGAGCTACAGGCGCACATTGCCGAATAAGGATTAAGCCGTATAGCAGCCTATAAAAAAAAAGTCTATAAAAAAATGAAATCTGACAATAGAAAATCAAAGAATTCCGAAAAAAAAATAAAAATTGATAACAGAGCAAAGGGCGCTTTGGTAAAATCTGCCGGCAAAGCCATGAAGTTATACGATCCTTTGGATAAGTATATGCAGGAGATTAACAGATACAGACTTCTTAATAGAGAAGAAGAAGTGATTCTGGGAAAAAGGATACAAGAGGAAGGGGATCAGGATGCGGCTTATATTTTGGTTACCTCGAATCTTAGGCTTGTGGTAAAGATAGCTTTGGAATTTCAGCGGGTATGGATGAATAATCTGCTTGATCTTATACAGGAGGGAAATGTCGGTTTGATGAATGCCGTGCAAAAGTTTGATCCTTATAAAAATGTAAAATTTTCATATTATGCTTCCTTTTGGATTAAAGCATATATACTTAAATTTATCATGGATAACTGGCGCTTGGTAAAGATAGGAACGACTCAGGGACAAAGAAAGCTTTTTTTTAAACTTAACAAAGAAAAAAAGCGTCTTATAGAACAGGGTTTTGATCCGCAGCCGAAACTTCTTGCCCAAAATCTTGGGGTGGCGGAAAAAGAGGTAATCAATATGGAACAGCGTCTTGATAATTGGGATATATCTTTAGACGCTCCCGCAAAAGAGGACTCGAATACTTCGCTTATAGACATTTTTACCGCAGAATCGGAATCGCCCGAAATGAATTTTGCAAAAAAGGAGCTTAAAGCGATTTTGCATTCTAAAATTAAAGAGGTAAAAAAAGACTTTAATCCTAAAGAAAGAGATATTTTTGAAGAACGCATCTTTTCGGATACTCCTTTAACTCTTCAAGAATTGGGAGACAGATATAATATATCAAGAGAACGAATAAGACAGATTGAAAAAAATGTAATAAACAAAATAAAAAACCGATTTAAGAAAGACATTCCGGACTTTGATAACATTTCATAAATATTTAAAAATATTAACGCAGACTATACTATTAGCGTCGCTTATAGCGGTTTGTTCATGTTCTTTGATCAATATGAAAACCGAAAGGATAAAGACGAATCAACCTTATGAAGCAAACGTTTCGAAAAAGAATATAAGCTATTATAATTTTATGGCGTATCAGCTTGAAATTAACAAGTTAAATTATCAGAAGGCGCTTAATAATATCAAAATCGCTATAGAAAACAATCCGAAATCCTACCACTTAAAAAAAGAAAAAATCAATCTGCTTATGCGGCTCGAAAAGTATGTCGAAGCCCTTGAAGAAACAGAAGATATGTTAAAAAAAAATCCAAAAGATACATATCTTATTATAACAAGTGGCGATATATATCTGAGATTAAAAAATATAGAAAAAGCGACGAAAAATTTTTTAAAGGCTATTGAAATCAATCCGCAATTACAAGAAATATATTTTATATTGGCAGACATATATAAGCAGGCAAACGACTTTAACTCTGCAATCCAAATATGTAACGCTTTTATACAACGGTTTCCGAATTCTTCCGAAGGCTATCTGTCGCTCGGCAAATTATTCGCTCAAGTAGGCAAGATTAAAGAGGCAGACGACGCGCTTAAAAAAGCGTTTGAAATAAACCCTGATTCCGAAAATATAAAATTTGAAATAATAAGGCTTTTAAAACTAATAAGAGCAAATAGCGAAGAGGAAAACAATCAGGGGGTAAACGATGTCATTGCCGGTATTTATCTTGATATTTTAGAAAATAATTCCGGCAATACGGTAGCCGCTTTGGAACTTGCTTATTTTTACCACACTGCGGGGGAAGCGGCAAAAAGCAGAAATTTATTTAAACAGCTTGGAGAACAAAGCTACGATAATCCGGAAATAATGCAGTATATACTGGCTCTTTCCGAAAGCAAACTTTACTTTCCCGCTTTAATAATGTTAGAAGCGTTAATTCCGACAGCGAAGGATGCGGCGGAGGACTTTCATTATATAGCGGGGCTTATTTATGAAGAATTAGACAATACAAAAAGCGCAAAAAAACATTACTTGCAAATATCAAAAACTAGCGAAACCCTTTATGAAAATTCCATTTTACGACTTGCTATAATATACAAAGATGAAAATCAAACGGAAAAAGCCATTAAGCTTCTTCATCAAGCAACCGAAGAGGGAACAGGAAAAAATTCTTTGTTTTTTTTATATCTCGGGCTTTTTTACGAACAGACAAAGCAGCTTGATAAAGCGGAACAAGCAATATTGAAAGGGCTTGAGACTGCGCCTGAAAATGTAAATCTTATATTCAGACTCGGGGTAATATACGATAAACTCGGTAAGAAATCCTCCTGCATAAAAGAGATGAAAAAGGTGATAAAATATGAACCAGATAACGCTCAAGCGCTAAATTATATCGGCTATACTTATGCGGATATGGGCAAAAATTTTAAGAAAGCGGAGGAACTTATAAGAAAAGCTCTTACAATCAGCCCGCAAGACGGATATATAATAGATAGTTTGGGCTGGATATTATATAAAAAAGGAAAATATAAAAAGGCTATAATTCAGCTTGAAATCGCCAGACAATATGTAAAAGACGATCCGATAATATTAGAGCATCTCGGAGACGCTTATGCAAAAGAGAAAAGAATTAAAGCCGCAATCCAATATTATAAAGAGGCTATAAAATTATCCGAAGAAAAGAATAAAGAGTTGGAAGATAAAATAAAACGTTTGGAAGATAAAAAATGAAAAAATATATACCCTTGTTTTTTATAACATTTATGCTGTTCGGATGCGCCTTAAAAGCCCCCGAACCTTTTCCGCTGAACCCTGAACAAGCCGAAATTGTCTATAGATTAAATATACGAAATAAAAACCTTATCAATGCAAAAGGATTTGCAAAGGTAGAACTTCGGGAAGTTAAAAAAAAGCCTATGGCAGCGCGCTGCGCATTTGCATATGTACTGCCAGATAAAATAAGAATCACTCTTATAAATACTTTTAATATGCCGATAGTAAATATAATAAGCGACGGCGTTAATCTTTTATATCATGATCTCCAAACGGATAGAAAATATAAAAAAAAGATAAAAGGAAAGAAAATTGTAGCGGAGCTTCCCATAAATATA
>JAOZTP010000194.1 GCA_029939135.1 Desulfobacterales bacterium | reverse complement strand
CTATTTTACCTGTTGCAAGGTCATACATAGCTCCTACCACTTTAACTTTGCCGTCTGCTATAAAATGTCTTACTACTGGGCTTCTCATAAAAACTGTTTCTATGACATGCCATATATTCTCTTCTATGGCATACGGAATTATCTCCTCTCCGCGTAGATCGGGATGACGTTTAAATGTTTTTTTAACAGGCGGGATTATATTTTCTACGAGATGTGGAATGTTTCTGGCAAGTTGTTGTTCTTTGCCCTGTAAAGCATGAGTTACTGCGGTTATTGCTCCGCATTGCGTGTGCCCCAAGATTACCAAAAGAGGCGTATGAACATAGGTTAATCCGTATTCTATAGTGCCTATTTCGTTATTGTGGCAGATATTTCCGGCTGTTCTCACCACAAAAATATCCATTATTCCAGCATCCAATATTAATTCTACTGGAACTCGAGAATCGGAGCAGCTTACTATTGTAGCGTAAGCATGCTCTTTTTGATTTTCGTTATTGGCAAGCATCATACGCGCCGTATCCGTATTGGGATAAACCGATTTGCCCGTATAAAAACGTTTGTTTCCGTTTTTTAATATTTCCAAAACTTTATCAGGATTAGGCTTTGGCGTTTTAGGCGGTTCCATGTCCGCCGCATCTGCCGATTTTGAAAAGAATAAAGATGCCAAAAGTATTGCTATCAGTATAAAAACATGTTCCATATCGATTATTTCCTTTCTTTTAAGTTAGCTGCAAAAAGTTTTATCCGATCTCTTATCATATTATCTTATTGGATACTGGACGATTATAAAACTTCTCCTCGCTTAATTCACCAAAATAACGCTATAAAAATACTCGTTAACATTATATGCTTTTTGTCTTGTCAAGCAAAGCAAAAAATCTCTTTTTTATTTCCTTTATCTTTTTATAATCATCCTTTTTTCTATTTAACTATTTTTAATAATGGTTTTTTATCCGTTTATATGCCTATAAAACTTGTTGGGTTTTGCTTCGCTTAACCCAACCTACGATATTTTTATCCGTTTATATTTTTATTCAATACATTCGAATAACAAAGTGCGAAGTTATTCAGCCGTATTTTTAATCCGGTATAAGTATTGGCCTCTCCTTTATTTTTCTTGAATGAACAAGTTTAAACACTTCGTTTATTTCGGAAAGCGGAAATGTTTTAACAAAAGATTTTATATTAACCTTGCCGGATAACACAAGTTGGGTTGTAGGCGGATAATATTCCGGAATACATCCCCAATTTCCAAAGGCTTTTGCATGAAATGCCATAAGATTTGAAAGCCGTATATCTACCGTATTCATAGTAAATCCTACTATGGCAAGGGTGGCGCCGTAGGTTAAAAGTCCGAATGCGGTTTTTTGTCCGCCGGCGGTTCCAGATGTTTCAAATATTTTCCATTCCGTTCTTCTTTTTTTCTTATCTTTTACAAATGCGGACACGGCTTTACGCAATTCTTTAAAAGGCATCTGTTTGGAATTAAATACGGCGTCCACATAAGGAGATAAAGCGTCTAATTTTTCCTGATCTACATCTATTCCTATTACGCATGCGCCGTGAGCTTTTGCAATTTGCGCGCCAAACCCTCCTACGCCTCCCACTCCGATAAATATTGCGGTATCAGCCTCGCTTAAGCCCGCCTCTTTTATTGCCTGATAAGGAGTTGTTAAAGCGTCCGCTATTACGGACATTTCGGCAAGAGTTATGCCTGTTTCGCCTTTAGGATTGCCATTGGCGTCAACCGCAACTTCGCAAAGTTGATTCGCAGGAACAATTATATGGCTTGCAAAGCCTCCTTGTATGTCGTTGCCAGGCATTTTTTGAAAAGAGCATATATTGCCCAAGCCTCTTTTGCATACGTCGCATTTGCCGCAAGGCATAACCGCCGGAACAATAACCGCCTTTTTATCCCAGCTTTCGGCTCCGGCTCCCGCTTTTTCTACAACCCCGCTTATTTCATGCCCTAAAGTTATGGGAAGCTGCGATCGCATAGGCACTCCGTCGTAATAAAAACCAAGATCTGTATGGCATACTCCGCATCCGGCAACTTTTAACAAAACCTCTCCGGCTTTAATATCGCGGGCTTCGGTTTCATTTTTTTGAAGCGGTTTATTTGCTTCTGTCATTTGCCATGAGGTGATTTTCATAATTATTTCTCCTTTTTTATAATCATTTTTTTGTGCGATTAAAAAATTTTTTTAAAATAATCGGTTTTTATCTATTTTTCCATTCCGGCTTTCTTTTTTCGTAAAAAGAAGCTATTCCTTCAATGGTATCTTCTGTTTTCATTAATTTGTTTAAAAATAGGTCGCTTACGGAATCAAGCGCTTTGTCAAAGCCGAGCCCTATATTACTTTTTACCGCTTTTTTATTTAGGCGTATTATAAGAGGGCTGGAATATTTTATTTCGTTTATATAATCTTGAACCTTTTTATCAAAGGCTTCACTTTCAAAAACTTGGCTTACAAAACCAAGACGTTGCGCCTGTTTTGCGGAATACAGTTTTCCCGTTGCGCATACTTCAATGGCTTTTGCAACGCCTATTAAAGCCGGAAGTCTTATCGCCGCATAAGGAGGAAAAAACCCGAGTTTTATTTCTGGCTGTCCGAATACTGCTTTGTCGGACGCCAAAATAATATCGGCGGCTATGGCAATTTCCATTCCGCCTCA
>JAOZTP010000193.1 GCA_029939135.1 Desulfobacterales bacterium | reverse complement strand
GATGCAATAAAATGATCTATTGCCAAAGAAAAAGGAGGAGCGTAAGGCAAATCAAGATTAATAATATCATCCAACTTCATTTTTCCGCTTATTGCAAGAGAAGCCGTGGCAATCTGTCTTCCTACGTCCCCTTGACCTATACACTGATAACCGAGAATGGCTCCGGTCTTTTTATCCGCTACGATTTTGCTTATAAGAGGATTAGGCTTCATGAATAAAGGTTTGTCCATGCTTGCGTTTACCGCCGTTACAATATCGGTAAAACCGGCTTTTTTTGCGGCGGTTTCGGAAAGCCCCGCGCATCCTGCCGAAAAATCAAATATTTTACAAATTCCGGTTTGAAGCGCCCCTTTAAATGTTACGCAGTTTCCTAATGCGGCGTTTTCGCCCGCGACTCTTCCTTCCAAATTTGCAAGATCCCCAAAAGGAGCATACGCCTTCTTATTAGTTATTAAGTTATTAATCTCAATACAATCTCCGGCAGCGTAAATATCCGAATCCGAAGTCTGCATATATTCGTTTACCGAAATCCCGTTAAACTCTCCTATATCCAATCCTGCTTCCGCCGCAAGTTTTGAATTCGGCGAAACTCCTATCGCTATAACCGCAAGTTCGCAAGGCAACTCGTTGCCGCTTTTTAATTTTACGGATTTAAGATTTCCGTTTTCTCCAAAAAATTCAACGACTCCGTCGTTGACAATAATATCAGCCCCTTTGCTTCGTATATAATTTTCCGCAAGCTTTGCAAAATCGGCTTCAAGAAACGGAAGTATCTGAGGCAGCATCTCTACTACCGTAACCTCAATCCCCGCAAGTTTTAAAGCTTCGCAGGTTTCCAAACCTATAAGCCCGCCTCCTACTACAATCGCCTTTTTTATCTTTTTTTCGTCTCTGATCTTTCTAAGATAATCCGCATCTTTTAATCTTGTTAAAGGAGTTATTCCTTTAAGATTAATTCCGGGAATCGGCGGGATTTTAGAAGCGGAACCGGAGCATATTATAAGTTTATCATATTCGTAAGCTGTTTCTACGCCGTCATTAATATCTTTACATACTATTTTATGATTCTTCTTATCTATAGAAACAACCTCGGTTTCAACGCAAGCTTCAACCCCTTTTACATTAATAAAAAAATCAACGTCCCGCTTAACTCCGGCGGGGGTGGCTATAAGCATATCTCTATCGTCAAAAACGCCGCCTACATAATAAGGATAACCGCAGGTTGCCATAGATAATTCCGGTTCCTTTTGAAAAAGTTTCACATCCGCTCGCCTATTAACCCTTTTAGCCTTTGCAGCGGCTTTAGGTCCTGCGGCGGAGCCTCCTATAACAATAATTTTTTTTCCGTTCATCGCATAAATTCTCCCAATGTCAATTCAGTACAATATTAATTTTGCAAATCCGTTTTCTATTCAATAAGTACAAATATTTTTTTACATGCTATAAAAATAAAAATATTTACGATTTTAAGTAATCTATGTAAATCTCATCAAAATAAATTTCAAGGCATATTTATCTTTCCGGATTTTTTTTGCCACTTTCGGTTTTATACAATTTAAACGAACGACAAAACGATTCGAGTTTTGTTGTTTTTTTATGCGTTATAAAAAATCGGATAAAAAACCCTCTTCCGTTACAATGTATTTAACGCGAAAAAATATAATAGCTTATTTTTAAAATTCTTGATAAGCAATGCGGGATATAAAATTAAACGGTTATGTTAAAAGTTCGGACGTAATAAAAAATCCTAATCAAACCTACAACCTTTCTTTTTATCAAACTTATGCATTAAGCAAAACTTTTCAATTTTTAAAATAAAACCGACGCGCTACAAAAAAATACGCTTATTTGCCTTACGCGCAAAAATTTTAAAAGCGGAAATAAAGTAAATATTTCAAGCAGTAAAGTTTCAACGCAACGCATAAAATAAGCAAAATGGAAAATCATTGAAGGGCTTAAAATTATTATTGACAAAAAATCCCTGATAACAGACTATTACAAAATAATAAAAGGGTTTTCCGCTTCGCTTGGCAAAACAGAAAAAAAATTTGTCCCGTCATTTCGACAAACAAGGCGAGGAGAAATCCCTTAATTAAAATTTCCATAAAGGAAGCGCATTGATTACAAACGACAATCAAAAACTTTTAAAAAAAATTCCGCAAACGGATAAACTTATACAATACGCTTATAAACTGATTTTTTTTCAAAACATCCCAAAAAGTCTTATCGTATCAACCATTAAAAAAGTAATCCAAGACATAAGAACAGCTATAATCAATGCGGAACAAAAACAGGAAGACGGAAAAAATAATAAAATTACCGAAAAAAACATTGAGCAAGATGCCGTTATTGCAAAAGTGAAAAAAATAATAATAGAAAAAACATCTCCTAATTTAAAACAAATAATAAACGGGACCGGAGTTGTAATACATACAAATCTGGGGCGTTCCCCTTTAGCGAAAGAGGCGATTTTACACATATTAGATATTGCGGACGGATACTCAAATCTCGAATTTAATCTTGCCGAGGGTAAAAGAGGTTTGCGATACCAAGCCGTAGAAGAGCTTATATGCGAAATAACCGGAGCCGAAGCCGCAATGGTTGTAAATAATAACGCGGGAGCCGTTCTTTTGACGATTGAAACCGTAGCGTCTCAAAAAGAGGTTATAACCTCAAGAGGCGAGCTTGT
>JAOZTP010000004.1:15873-30836 GCA_029939135.1 Desulfobacterales bacterium | reverse complement strand
ACAGGCAAAACAAGTCTTACGGCGGCGTTTGCATCCTTTGCAAAGAATAAAATATTATGCGACGCAGATGTTGACGCTGCGGACCTCCATCTTTTAACAAATCCTGATATAAAGCAAAAAAACGATTTTCAAGGAGGCGGGATAGCCGTAATTAACCCGGACAAATGCAGCGAATGCGGAATATGCAGGCAGTTATGCAGGTTTGAAGCCATAGAAGAAAATTATGAAGTTAAGGCGAGCGAATGCGAAGGCTGCGGGGTATGCGTAGATTTTTGTCCTGAAAAAGCGATTGATTTTCCCATTAAAAAATGCGGGGAATGGTATATCTCGAACACTCGTTTCGGCGAAATGGTTCATGCAAGGCTTGGAATAGCCGAGGAAAACTCAGGCAAACTTGTAACTATGGTGAGGCAAGAAGCGAAAAAACTATCGAAAAAAAATAATTTCGATTTAATCATTACAGACGGGCCTCCGGGCATAGGCTGCCCCGTTATAGCTTCAATAAGCGGAGCTTCCGCAATTTTAATTGTTACGGAACCTACAGTTTCCGGCTTACACGATATGGAAAGGGTAGCGGAACTTGCTTCTCATTTTAATATTTCCGGAATGATATGTATTAATAAATATGATCTTAATATTGAAAAGACGTTGGAAATAGAAGAGGCGGGTAAAAAAAGAAATATTTCCGTAGTAGGTAAAATACCGTTTGATCCCATTTTTACTCAAGCGATGATTTGCGGAAAAACCGTCTATGAATACGACGATAAATCGAAAACCGTAAAAGAGGTTAAAGCGGTTTGGGAAAATATAATATCTTCGCCCGCTATGAATAGCAAGGGGATATTGGATTTTAATAATATAATAAGGAGGTAAATTATGCCGAGACAAAACGGAACCGGACCCGACGGAAGCGGAAAACCCGGAAAAGGATTAGGAAGATGCAGAAAAAATGACGCATCCGATAACTCCGCAGTTTCAAGACCGCAAGGCGGACAAGGAACGGGACAAGGCGCGGGGCGAGGCGGCTGCAGAAGGGGAAGCGTAAACAGCGCCAATAAATAGATTTTAGAGGCGTAAAAGGATAATTATAAGAAGGAGAAATTTTATAATTGTCCAAACTATTATTTATTTGGTTAACCGATAGATTATGATTAAGAGGCGAAATTTTAGAGAGGTTGCATGCAACCTCTCTACCTTATAATTATAATAATATGAATTGGTTAATATTTTTAAATTCAAATAAAGAAAACGGAGTTTTGAAAAATTATGAAAAACGGAAGAATAGCGGTTCCTTCAAATGGGCAAGGAGGAATCGACGGCGAAAGGGCGGGGCATTTCGGGCATTGCGAAGTATTTACTTTCATAGACGTAGCGGACGGTAAAATTGAAAAAATTTCGATACTTCCGAATCAGGAGCATGTGCAGGGAGGCTGCATGGTGCCCGTAAATCTACTATCTCAAAATAATGTGAACGCATTGATAGTCGGAGGCATAGGCATGCGTCCGCTTGCAGGATTTAGGCAGGTAGGCATAGAGGTATATCATGATGACCAACGGATTGAAATAAAACCGGTAGTAGAGGATCTTATATCGGGCAAGCTGTCTCTTATAACCGACAATCAGGTATGCGGCGGAGGCGGCGCTTAATATATAAGCGGGAAAGGGATAAAATATGAAAATAGCAGTTACTGCAAAAGGTAAAGATATTAATTCCGAAGTTGATCCAAGATTCGGAAGAGCCGCTTATATACTTATAATAGATTCCGAAACTTTGGAATTGGAAGCCGTTAACAATTCGGATAATGCAAACGCTTTTAAAGGAGCCGGAATTCAAGCCGCCTCTATGATTAGCAATAAAAAAGCGAAAGTTTTGCTTACCGGTTTTTGCGGACCCAAAGCTTTTGACGTTCTTAAAGCGGCAAAGATAAAAGTGGCGGATAACATAAGCGGCGTTGTTAAAGATGCGGTTTTAAAGTTTAATAATGGCGAAGTTAAATTTGCCGATTCTGCGAATGCGCAAGAACACTGGTAAAATAAAGATATGAGCGAATACAAAATTCATCCCATAGTAGTAGGAACAAAGCTTTTTGATAAAAGTATGATGACTTATCAATATGCCGGCGGAACCGAATATGTAATACCTATATACTGCTGGTATATAGAGGGCGCAGATAAAAAAATACTTGTAGATACCGGCGAGATGCATCCTATAATATCCAAAGAGCGGGAAAAGGCTATAGGAGGCAAAATTTATAAATTTGAAGAAGGCTTAAAACGATGGAATTTAACTCCTGATGATATTGATATAATAATTCATACTCATCTTCATAACGACCATTGCGAAAACGATTATAAATGCGTTAACGCCGATATTTACGTTCATGAAAAAGAATTAAAAAGAATTCATAATCCTCATCCGTTAGATTATCGTTATCTTGTCGATTATATTGAAGACGCCGAAGAGGATAACCGGATAAAGACTATAAAGGAGGATTATACCGAAATAGCGCCAGGTATAAAATGTTTGCTGACTCCGGCGCATACGGAAGGCGGATTAAGCGTATTTATCAACACTTCGGCAGGCAAAGCCGTTATAACCGGTTTTTGCGTTATAGAGGAGAATTTTAATCCCCCGCCGGAAATAAAAGGTTTGGAAATGGAGGTAATTCCGCCCGGAACTCATGTAAACGTATATGAAGCTTATGATATAATGATAAAAATTAAATCCCAAGCCGATATTTTAATACCTCTTCATGAGCCGAAATTTGCTTCCCTTAATACTATCGGATAGTAGATGAATATTGTTTTGGATTTAAAAAAAGGGAGTTGTATAAAAAGGAGCGCAAAAAAAAGATACGAGAGGGTTTTAAAGGAATATTTTAGCAAAACAGTTTCGGAAGATAAAAAAGCGCTTATTGAAAAAGAGATAGAAGCTTTGAAATTTTTTTTAGAAAATGCTGATTTTAGCCGGATAAGAAGCGGATACAAGGAATTAAGCGGCGTTAAAAATATTAGAGTCTCTCTTCTAATCCGCAAACGGAATTATAAAATAGTTTTAGATGATAAGATAATAAGACCGTATTGGAAATAAGGATTTAGAAAAAAGGGGCGAGTATATTACTCGCCCCTTTTTTGTTATGCAAAAATATTATTTTTAGATTTTAGTATCTCCTGAATACATTATAACCCCAGGAGGAGTTTTTCCCGGAATATAACCGAATGGCTTTGTAAACATAGGATTGTCGAATATTGATTTTAAAAAATTTTCTCTGTATTTTGGATGAGCAATGCTCGCCACTGCAAGAGCCTTAAGCCCTTGCGTAAGTCCGCGTAAGTCGGCTATTCCATATTCGGTAACAACCACTATTGGATCATAAGAGGAAGCGGTAAGGCTTACCCCGGCGGGATGCGCCGAAGTTATTTTAGACGCTCCTTTATCGGTAACGCTTTTTATGGCTATTATAGGAACCCCGTAATCCTGATCGCTTAACGCTCTTATAAAATCCGGCTGTCCGCCTACCCCGCCGTAATATTTTTTCAAATCAATATATGCAGTCCATACGTTGCCGTAAAAATCAACTCCCATAGCCGTATTGATCGATATAAAAGGGGTATTGCACCTAACGGTATCAGCGGAATTGGTATATTGGCATGGTCGCATTTGAACGCCGAGTCTCATATCTGCAAAATCGTATAACTCTTTTGAACCCATAATCATGCTTGTAACGCTATATCCTATATCAAGCTTTTTTTTACGGTTGGTTATTATGCCGAGTTTTTGAAGCTTCATTAAACCGTCTCCGTATATCTCGGTTTGAACTCCCAAATTTTTAAAGCCCGCGTTTTGAATTGTTCCTATAACCGCATCCGGAATTTTGCCTATTCCTATCTGAAGGGTAGAGTCGTCTTTTATAAAATGTTGCGCTATAAGTTCGCCTATTCTTTTTTCCGCTCCCGAAGATTTACCGAAATCAGGAGCCGGAAAATCATAAACAGGCTTTACCCCTTCGGTAATAATATAATCTATTGAGGTTTCGTCCAATACGCTTTGCCCGTGAGTAAAAGGCATATTTTGATCAATTTCCGCAATTATTACTTTTGCATGATCTATAGCCGTATGCAAAGCTTCTACGGATAAACCCATAGAATATTCCCCTGTATAATCGTTTCTTCTTAATTTTAAAATTACTACGTCAGGCTCATATCTGCGCCCTTTGCCTATAATATTATCCATATGTCCGAGAGTGCATGGCAGATAATATGCCCTGCCAGAGTTTGCGGCTTCTCGAACCTCTCCAGCCGAGAATATGGAATAAGATTTAACTTTATCTTGCATTCCTTTATCTACAAAAGGGACTCTGCCGGGCAAAAGCAGATGAATCATTTTAAAAAACGGACTTTTTTGATTAGATTCCTTTATCGATTTCGAAAGCGCTTCTATCAAAGCCGTAGGCGTAGCGGCATTTGAGCCTATATAACAATTGATATAATCTCTATCTTTAAATTTATCGTAGAGTATATCCGCCATTTCCTCTTTTTTTATTATTTTGGGCTGTTTTTTATTCATATATTATTTCCATTTTTTTTATATTTTGAATTAGCTCCGATTTTTTAATCGGCTCGGCAAACTTTTTTTAATCATAGAAGCGCTTAACTCTTAATAAAAGGAATAAAAATTGCAAGTATTTTTACGGTTAAAGATTTTTCCGTCTTTAAAATAAACAAATCGACTCCGGTCCCCGTTTTAATCCAAACGGTTAACCTGTTGTAGTTAATAGTTTTTATTGATTCGATCAAGTAAAAAAATATAATAGGTTCTTTTGCGTTATCGTATTTTAATTAAGTCGTAATAATAAAAATATATTCTATAGCTAAATAGCATATTGACGTTATTTAACTTTACTATTATAGACAAACAAAATTTATTTTTACAAACGGAGGTTTATTGATAATGATTTGCACAACTATAAGAGAAGGGCAGGAATGCTCTTTTATGAAAAAAACGGGCTGTTCGTATAACGGCGGGGTTTGTCAAGAAGCGGTAGAACAATGCGAAGGATGCGGACGTATAGGAACGTTTGCGGCGGGTAAATATTGCACGGCATATCCGGCTCCCCCTTTAAAATGGAAAAATGGAAACTGTAATTTTGCGACTCATGTGAAAGCCGTGCAGGTTGCAAAAGGAAAGGTTAATCCTCTTAAAGCTTCTAAGCGGGCTTCGAGAAAGTAATAGGTTTCCGATTTTTTAATCGGCAAGATATAAAAAACGGCGAAAAGGTTTTATTTCGGCGTTTTTACTTTGCATCTTAATTAACTAAGGATAAAGAAAAATGAATCCTTTGGCGGAAGATCTTAATCATATTATAAAGAAAAAAAACCCAAGCATATTTTCTATGCTGTCTTCTTTGGGAAAAGAGGCTTTTTTTCCTAAAGGAATTTTAAGTCAAAGCGCGGAGGCGAAAGGGAAGGCTTATAAATTTAACGCTACAATAGGAATTGTAACGGAAAATAATAAGCCTATGTTTATAGATTCTGTCGCTTCGGCAATAAACGGGATGGATGTGGCGGATTATTTAACTTACGCCTCTTCTTACGGAATGCCTGAATTGCGAAAAAGATGGCGGGAACTTCTTTTTGATAAGAATTTTTCTTTATCCGGTAAAAATATAAGTCTTCCCGTAACAACCGCAGGAGTTACCAACGGATTGAGTATTTTTGCGGATATGTTTATAGGTAAAAAAGATGTTATTATTATGCCTTCTATGCGCTGGGGAAATTATAATATGATTTTTTCGGTGAGAAAAGGGGCTAATATAAGCCTTTATGATCTTTTTTCGGAAAATAAGAGGTTTAATATAAAAGGTTTTGAAAAAAAGATTAAAGAGGAAGCCGTAGAAAATGATAAAATAACGGTAGTTCTTAATTTTCCTCATAATCCTACAGGGTATAGCATATCTGAGGAAGAAGCCGATTTAATTGTTGATATACTGTATAAAACGGCGGAAGCAGGAACAAATATTATAGCCCTTATAGACGACGCTTATTTTGGGCTTGTATATGAGGAGGGGATTTTAAAAGAATCTTTATTTGCAAGACTTGCCGGTTTGCATAAAAATATTTTGGCGGTTAAGGCGGACGGCGCCACAAAAGAGGAGTTTGTATGGGGATTAAGAGTAGGATTTATAACTTACGGATGCAAAGTTTTTGACGATGATTGTAGCGAGTTATACGAAGCTTTGGAAAAAAAAACCGCAGGAACTATAAGAGGCGCTATTTCAAACGCTTCTCATTTAAGCCAAAGACTTGTTTTAAATATTATAGATTCCGCAACGCATGACTCGGAAAAAGAGGAAAAATTTAATATTTTAAAAAGAAGAGCGCTTAAAATAAAAGAGGTTTTAAAATCGCCGAACTATTTAAATGCGTTTGAGGCGTTTCCTTTTAATTCCGGTTATTTTATGTGTATAAAGCTTAAATCGGATATAACCGCAGAAGATTTAAGACAGGCGCTTTTAAATGGATACGGCGTAGGACTAATAGCCGTAGGAGAAAAAAATTTAAGGATAGCTTTTTCCAGCATAAACGAGAAAGATATACCGGAATTATTTGATATTATTTTAAAATGCGTAAAAAAAATTTAACTGATAAAAAAAATATTATTCAAAAAGCCGGCAAATGGTTTTTATATTTTTTAGCAATAGGCATAATAGCCGGATTTGGAGCGGTTCTTTTTCATTATTTATGTCAAATTGGAATTTATTATTTTATGGATTTAATAGCGGGATACCGTCCTCCTTCTCCTGCGGGGGAGCATCATCTTTTTCCGCCTTCTTCAACCTTGTTTAATAGATGGACGCTTCTATTGTTGCCTGCGTTCGGAGGGCTTTTAAGCGGATTTTTAGTATATACTTTTGCGCCTGAAGCGGAAGGGCATGGAACGGACGCCGCTATAAACGCTTACCATAATAAAGGAGGCTACATAAGGGGCAGAGTTCCTTTTATAAAGACAATAGCCTCCGCAATTACTCTTACTACGGGCGGCTCTGGCGGAAGAGAAGGACCGATTGCTCAGATAGGCGCGGGCTTCGGCTCGTTTCTTGCCACAAAATTAAAGCTTTCGGATAGAGAGCGCAGAATTATGATGGCTGCCGGAATAGGCGCGGGCGTGGGAAGCATATTTCGCGCTCCTTTGGCTGGGGCTTTATTTGCAGCGGAGGTTTTATACAGAGACCCGGAGTTTGAATCGGACGTAATAATACCCGCCGGAATATCTTCCGTTGTGGCATACTGCATTTTTTGTCTTTTTTTCGGGTGGGGTTCCTTATTCGATTCTCCGCATTTTAAATTTCAAAATCCGCTTGAGTTAGGACCATATACTGTTTTGGCGTTTGTTCTTGTGGGCGTAGGAATTTTTTATATAAAAGCTTTTTACGGCGCAATTGATTTTTTCGGTAAAATGAAAAAAATTCCGAATCATATAAAACCGGCTATAGGAGGCTTATTAACAGGCATAATCGGTTTTTTTCTGCCGCATACATTGGCTTTTGGCTACGGTTTTGCGCAGATGGCTATTAATAATGAGCTTACCATACCCTTTCTTTTATCTCTTGCCATAGGAAAAGCGCTTACAACCTCCTTTTCCATAGGTTCCGGCGGATCAGGCGGCGTTTTCGGACCCTCGATCGTCATAGGCGGGGCTATGGGCGGCGTTGTGGGGAAATTTTTTCATCAAATAATGCCTAATGTGGTAACGGAACCGGGAGCCTTTGTAATAGTGGGAATGGCGGGATTTTTTACTGCGGTATCCAATACTCCTATATCTACGATAATTTTTGTAAGCGAGATGACAAATTCGTATCATTTACTGCTGCCCTCTCTTTTGGTATGCTCCCTTTCGTATCTTGCTTCTAAAAAATGGACTATTTTTCATTGTCAAGTTAAAAGCAAAATAGATTCTTCGGCTCATTCAGGCGATTTTTTTGTGGATATACTGCAAGAAATAAAAGTGGCGGATATATCCGAACATATTACTCCCGTTGATATGATACCAGAAAATATGCGTTTTTCTGAGTTTAAAAATATTTTTTCCCAAACAAAACAGCATTATTTTCCTGTTAAAAATAGCAAGCAAGAGTTATCTGGGATTTTTTCCAGCACAGATATAAGGGCGATTATTTTTTCGGAGCATATAGAAGATATTGTGGTAATGAAAGATATAGCGACAACGGATATTATAACGGCTACTTTTGAAGAGGATTTAAATTCGGTTTTACAGAAATTTACCGTAAAAAATATAGATAGCCTTCCTATTGTTTCAAATAAAAATTCAAAAGAGTTATTCGGGATGTTAAGCAGACGCTCGGTTATAGCTTTTTACAATCAAAAAGTAGAAGAAAAAAAGAGGCAAGATTAATGATTATTTTAAATAGAATAAAGATATTTGCCGCAATTGTTATTATTCCGCTTGTTTTTTGGGGCTGTTTTCAAAAAAAGGAGGTGGCGATTCCGGATCGCCGTCCTTTGGAGGAGACCGAAGCAAGGAAGCCGGCAGATCAAACGACAGTTATAAAAGATGTTGAACAAGTAGAGGAAGAGGATATAAAACAGACCGATATTAGTAGAAAAGAGCGTCAAGTTGTTATAGGATGTATGCTTCCTTTAAGCGGTAAATACCAAAAAATAGGCAAAAGGGCGTTAAACGGGCTGGAATTTGCGGTTTATAATTTTAACAATAGAAATGCGGGATTATTTTCTGCAAAATTGTTTATTCGGGATACAGGAGGAACAACCGAGCAAGCGCTGGCAGGATTGAAATATCTGGCTCAAGCAAAAGCCGAGGCGGTTATAGGACCTATTATAGCGGTTGATTCCGAAGTGCAAAAAGCGGCGATAGACTATAATATTCCGCTTATAATGTTAAGCAATAAAGATAAGATCAAGCAAACGAAAAATTTTATATTCAGAAATTTTTTAACCCAAAAAAATCAGGTTGAAGCGATAGTTTCTTATGCTGTTTTACGACTCGGAATTAAAAGGTTTGCGGTATTATATCCCGACGAAAATTACGGCAGAGATTTTATGAGGCTTTTTAATGAAGACCTTTTAAAACATAACGGTTATATATCGGCAGCAGCGCCGTATGATATTAATGCCGTTGATTTTTCTGATTATGTTAAAAGGCTTATATTGCAGAGCGCCGATTTTGAGGCTGTATTTATTCCGGATATTCCTGAAAAAGCGGGTTTGATAATACCGCATTTTGCATATAATGACATAAGAAACATTTATATTTTCGGAACAAACTTATGGCATTCTCCCAAATTAGTCAGAACGGTTTCGGACAATACAAAAGGGGTAATAATATCTGACGGTTTTTTTGCCGAAGCAGAAAAAAATAATGTCATAGAATTTTCGGAAAGTTTTGAAACGGTTTACGGCAAAAAGCCTCAATTTATCGAAGCCGTAGCTTATGATACGGCAAATTTTCTTTTGGAAACAACGACAAGGGTAAAAGAGAGGTTGTTTTTAAGCATATCCGAGGGTTTGAAAAATATTGAAGGATACGAGGGAGTAGCCGGATTAAAATATTTTGACGACTCCGGCGAAGCGGTAAAAAGTATTTATCTTTTAAGATTAGGCGCTTCAGGCTTTAAAGAGATTAAATAGTTTCTATTAAAAACAAGCCTTTTTTATTTCGGCGTTGGATAAAAAAATGAGCGCAACAAGGCAAGGCTTTTAATTTATTACAATTAATATATGTATAGAGGATGCATGCAACCTCTACGCTCCGCAACTTTGCATTTTAATAACATGCATGCTTGATTTATTAATCCTTTTATTATAAAAGCAAAAGATCGACTGAAATCTGAACCTGTATTCTCTTTTCTTCTATAACTTCTACTTATGTAATCCCAGTTATTTTTAAAAGGACTATTATTATTTTAAATTATCAAAATAATATTTTTAAAAGGAGTTTTATTATGAAACGTTTTTTTACTATTACAATAGCGTTTTTTACGTTTTCTTTATTCGCCTTTTGCTCCGGCGGGGCGTTGGCGGAAGAGGAATTTACAAGCGGAGTATGGGGGCAGGCTTTTCATACGGACGCGGAACAGAATTCTATAGATAGCATGCCGGGATTCGAATACGACACAACCGGTTTTATTTTCGGGTACGACAAGGTTTTAGGCGACAAGTTGGTTTTGGGAGTAAATGCCGGATACCATGAAACCGACGTTGACGGAGACGCCGGAGATATAAGCGACGTAAACACATTTTTAATCGGCGCTTACGGAAGCTATAATTTTTATCCTTATTATGCGGATTTCGGAATAATGTTTGGAAGAGGAGATATAGATAACAAAAGAAACCAGAATTCAATAACAAGTTCTACCGATTCCAATAATTATTCTATTTTTATTGAATTCGGAAAAGAGGTTCCTCTTACCGATATAATTAATTTTACTCCTGTTGCAGGTTTTACCTGCAATTATGTATCTATAGACGGATATGAGGAGGAAGGCTCTACCGGTCAGGAGATGCTGATGGAAGAAAGCGATAACCTCTTTTTTACTTCGGAACTCGGTTTGAAAATGGATATAGCTTTAAATCAAAGCTCCTATTTAAAATTGTCCGCTTTATGGGCGCACGAATTTTCGGATGATCTGCATAGCGCTGTAAAAGGCAGATTTGTAGGAACAAGCGATATTATAATGATGCAAGGTTTGGAAGTGGGCAGAGACAGAGGAGTATTCGGGATCGGGCTAAACTTTAAGCCTGTAAACGATATTGTGCTGGATATAGATTATAATTTCGAGGTGGGCGAAGAGTTTAACGCTCATACCGGAACTTTTACTTTAAAAAAATTATTTTAATCAAGATAGTATAAGATAAGGAGATTAAAAAAAATGTCCGCAGATAATAAAAAAGATATGACTATCGAAAAAGAGGATAAAAAAACCGAAGCAATAGAATCCAGAAGAAGGATTTTAAAAAAGATACTTATAGGAAGCGGCGCGGTTGCGACCGTCGGAATGCTTCCGGAAAAATGGATGAAACCGGTAATAAACGCGGTAGGACCATATAAAGCGCATGCTTTGGGATCGTCATCGTCATCGTCATCAACGTCAACGTCAACATCAACGTCAACATCAACGTCAACATCAACGTCAACATCAACATCAACATCAACGTCAACGTCAACGTCAACAACCGCAGCGCCGCGGGAAGCTAATAAACAACCTAACGTTTTGAATCAGGTGGTTCGTCAGGATACAAATACAGTAAAAGTAAAGGTGAAAACAAGACTGGGAAAATTTAGAAGCAATACATTTTCCGGCGGAGGCTCAAAAGGAGCCGGAAAAACGGATACCGAAGATTAAAAACAGATTTTAAGGAAACCGATAGTAAAGGGATTTCTCGCTTCGATAGACAAGACAGGAAGGGATTTTTTTGTTGTGTTATTTGGATGAGCGCAGCGAGGAGAAATCCCTTAATTAAGTGTGATAAAAAAATATAATCTGTAGAGACTTTGCATGCAAAGTCTCTACTTTGGCGTTTTGCAATTTAATTATAAACAGAGGAAATAGTCAGGTCTAAATAAATTTAGACACAAAAAAGAATGATTATAAAAGTTGGAGATGTGTGTGTGTGCTCCGCTCTTTGCTTGCCTCTTGGGATTTTCGGCTGCGTTTTGCTAACAGTGTGAAAACTCAAGCTTCGCTTTCAAACAGTTCAGACTGTATTTACGCAAAACTTGCCGAACATTATTTCCCAATCGGCAAGAACCGCTACTTAAAAAAACTTGAACATCTATTGAGCTAATATAAACAGAGGAAACGCCCATGATTAAAAAGTTTTTCAACGCAGAAATTGGGCAAACTACGAAGTTGTAAATCGAAATTTAAACAGGGGAAAATAAATGTTATCCGAAAACTTAATATTTCCGGCTCAAAAATCAGGTTTTATTATAAATAAAGAGGAGGATATTTTTATACTCCTCTCGAAATCGGAAGAGATACCTTTACAATTAAACCATACCGCATGGCTTATCTTTTGCTTGTGCGACGGAACTTTGGAATTACAAGATATAAAAAAGCTTGTTAAACAGGCTTACAAAGATGCCGACCTTTTTGAAGATATAGATCAAGATATTAACGATACTTTAGAAAGCCTTATTTATGCCGGCGTTATCGAAACATTCAATTCTCCTTTCAAAACCCCCAAACTTATGCTTCGCGTAGGATTTGTTAATTTTTGGGAAAATTTTAACAAACAGGATAACTGGTTTTTATGGATGTTAAGCTATAAGTTCAACATTATTCTAACCAACCCCGATAGAGAGGAGACCGATATTATATTTTCTTCCGTTTTTGAAGAGATTGATTGTATCGGGCATAATATATTTGCAACCGACGCTATAAAGGCTATCGCCGCATTCGGCGACGAACCGTCGGATTTAAAAAAATATGATTTTATTTTTTCCGACAATGTAAAATCGAAAGAAAGCGAGAGTAAGCATTTATATATTCCTTTATGGGCGCTTTATTTTGACTGGATTAATTATAAAAATTCCAAAGAAATATTTAGCCCTGCTTCCGAAAATATAATTTTGGAAGAATATAGAAAATACGCGCCGGAAAATATTGCGGAGCATTTTTATAACGCTTTGTTCGGCGAAGATTTTGAAAAAATATGCGAAGAAAATAAAGAGGCAAAAATAGATATTTCGGCTTTAAATATAAAACAAAACGCTTCCGTTAAAACCTCGGATACGCCGCAACAAAAGAAAACGGAATTTATTTTAAAAAAGCGGGATAAAAAGAAACTTACAATAGGAATGGCTTGTTATGACGAATATGACGGTGTTTACTTTACTGTTCAGGCTATTCGTCTTTATCACTCGGAAGTTTTGAAAGATATAGAGATTCTTATAATAGATAACAATCCTAACGGACAATGCTCCGAAAGTTTAATATCATTATCAAACTCTATAAAAGAGCTGCATTATATACCTTTTGACGATTTTACAGGAACCTTTGTAAAGGATATTATATTCAGAGAGGCTCTATCCGATTATGTTTTATGCGTTGACTCCCATGTATTGATCGACCCGGGGTCCATTAAAAAGCTGATAGATTTTTTAGACGCCAATCCAAAATGTTATGATTTTTTGCATGGACCTCTTGTTTATGACGATTTAACAAGCATTTCGACTCATTTTAAGCCGGAATGGGGCGGCGGTATGTTCGGAAAATGGGAGACTGACGAGCGGGGCAAAGACCCGAAAAACGAGCCTTTTGAAATTGATATGCAGGGAATGGGCGCTTTTGCGTGCCGAAAAGATGCATGGCTTGGATTTAATCCCAAATTTAAAGGGTTTGGCGGAGAAGAAGGCTATATTCATGAAAAATTTCGGCAGGCAGGCAGAAAAACCTTATTGCTTCCTTTTTTGCGCTGGGTTCATAGGTTTAATCGCCCTGCCGGCATCCCTTATCCGAATTTGTGGCATGATAGGATTAGAAACTATTATATAGGATTGACGGAGCTCGGTTTGGATACAAAACCTATTGCGGATCATTTTATCGAACTGCTTGGGGCTAAAACTTTTGCTCCGATTCATTCCGAAATAAAGCGGGAGATGGCAAACCCTTTTTCCTGTTTTGACGCTATATACTGCATAAATCTTGACGCTGCAACGATCAGATGGGCGGAGATGCAAAAACGTTTTAAAAAACTCGGCATCTTTGACCGAGTCCGGCGTTTTTCGGCAATCCATACTCTCGAATCTCATCATGTAGGCTGCGCTCTTTCCCATAGGGCAATAATAGAAAAAGCGGAAAAATATAATTTTAAAAATGTATTGGTTTTTGAAGACGATGCTATCTTTTTGGATAATATATTGGATCTGTTAAAAAAATCTATTAAAGATCTTAAAACAAAATCTTGGAATATTTTTTATTTGGGCGGGCATAGACATGGCAGGCGATTTAAAAAAGCGGAAGGCTGTAAAAATCTTCTTTATCCATGCATGGACTTAACAGGCACGCAGGCTGTTGCATACAATCATACTATATACAAAAAAATTCTAAAAGACGCCCCTTCCGATATAGAGGAAATAAAAGAATGGTTAAAGCCATATCTCGGTATAGATCAATATTATATATATCTTGAAGGGCGTTATTTATCCTATCCTACCCTTGTTTCCCAGCCGCAATTATTAGAACAGGAAGATGAGGAGCGTCGAGACGATTTTTTTTAAAACAACCTCTTAAACCATATAAATTAATATTTTGATAATAAAGGGATTTCTCCTTGCTTCGCTCGTCGAAATGACAGGTGAAAATAACGGCTCCTTGACATTACAAGTAAAAAAGAATGGTTTTATGTCATTTCGAACCGAAGGAAGAAATCCCTTTATTACTTTTTTATAATCCTCTCATGATTATTATTTTACGGAGATTTATACATGAGTTATGTTAATTATGATTTAAAAAGTCTTTTTATTCATGTTCCGAAATGCGCGGGGACATCTATGGAGAGATTAGGCTGGAATAGGGGGAATCATCATGACACGATTTATGATTTCTATACAAAAAAAGAGGGCAGATTTGCAAACAGGCAGGAAGCCGTAGAATTTGATTTTGCTTCCTATTTTAAATGGGGATTTGTGCGAAATCCGTGGGACAGACTTATTTCCGCTTATGAATACGAGACGGCGCAACATACAGTTAAAGATAAATATTCGTTTCAGAATCTTATAAAGGACATATGGAAAAAAAAGGATATTTTTAAAGGAAGAATAAATTATAAACTAATAGAAACATGGAATAATGAAGCTTTTGAGTTGTATGGTAAAAAAAAACTTGTTTTAACGCCTCAGTATCTTTTTCTCGAGATAGACGGTCAACTTGCTATGGACTTTGTAGGACGTTTTGAGAACCTTGATTCCGATTTTAAATATG
>JAOZTP010000004.1:8855-15773 GCA_029939135.1 Desulfobacterales bacterium | reverse complement strand
ATTTATGCGACGGCAAGCGTAGTATTTCCGAGATAAAAGAACTGCTTCAAAGCGCGTATCCAGACGCATCCGCTTACGATATAGCTTATGATATTAGAATCGCATTGTCTAATTTAGGAAATGCCAGAGTTATTGAGCTGATTTAGTATTGGTTTTATATGCGCTAATATAAAATCTCTTTATGGCATGTGGGGCGTTAAAGGTTTTACCTCCCTATTAGGCGTTCTTTTTTTTCGCGGCGGAAGTTTTAAATAATTACCGTAAAAAAGAGTAAGTATTTTATGATAGTTGTTAGGAACAGGAAATTTTGCATCTTCAAATTCAAGATATTTTAATGGAAAAATATCCTTTTTTGAAAAAATATAATAGAAGCCTTCGTGGTTAATGTTAGAAGGGGCTTCGGATGTTTTTTTATTATTGGGTTCAAAAGTTTCCTGCAAAAAATTATCGTAAATCATAATGTCCATTTGAATGCCGCAATGATATTTGCAAAAAGATTCCTGTTTTCCAAATTCTTTATAACTGCTGTATTTGTCTCTTAATTTTGCCTTTGTAGTTGGATGGTTATAAAACGGATCCGTTTCAGACGTTTGAAAAAAAATATCTTCCGGCAGATTCGGCGCTCCTTTTTCCAAAAAACTATTATAATCTTTTCTGGTCATAGCAATGTCAATATCAATGTCCCACGGAATAAATCCTTTATGCCGAACCGCTCCGAGTAATGTTCCGAATGTGAGCCAATAATGAAATGTATGTTTTTCCGCAAGATAATTAAAAATTTTTAACATCCTCAACAATATTACATGAGTTTGTTTTAATGCGGCTTTTTGCGTTTCTCTTATATCGGGGAATTTGTTTTCATAAAAATCCCTGTTTTTTTTAATTATTTCGTTTTTTTTTGCAATCTCTTCATCATTTTTTTTATAATATAGTATTAACCCGAGCTGTTCCAATTGATTTAAGCAGTTTGAAATATCGCCTTTTATGTTATCCGGTTTTTTGGTAAAAGCTTCCGCCAGAATATTAACAATATCAGATATTGATCTTTTTCCATCGCATAGTTCCAATATTAATGTCGTAGTTTGATTAATATTAATTATGTTGTCGGAATTTAAGTTGTGAAGAGAAAACAGATTGTTTTTATTTTTCAAATAGCGATAAGGAGCGCGTGTTGGAATATCCGAATCTTTACATATATTATAACAGTTATTTTTTTCCATTATTATATTTCCTCTCTATTTTTTTATCCAATTGATTATTATATAACAAATTTTATAAAAAAAATTTTGCATTTTATAAAAATTTTTGTATGAAAGAACTATAATTAGATTAAAGCGCAAAAAGCGATGCTTGTAACTCCTTGTCCCCTTGATAATGGTAAAAAATAAACTCTCCCTTCGATTGAAATGGCATAAAGCAAATTTTTCTTAATTGTAATATCAATGAGCATAAGCGTGGAAAAATTTAATAAAATGATATTGAAACCAATAAAATCAGGATGGTTTCCGTTCTGAAAAATCTGCATGTAATATTGCCTATAATAAACGGCGTAAGGAGATTTTATGGTATCTCATAGACATAAATTTATTTTTTTTCATATTCCAAAAACAGGAGGCACATCCATAGAAACCGTAATTACGGACGCTTCATGCGAGTTGTTAAAAAATACGCATCATCCTGCCGTAACCTCTCCGCTTAATCATCTTACTTTGCAACAGATGTTAGATTGCGGTTTTGTAACCCGCGATATTATGACTTCATATTTTAAATTCTGCATAGTCCGCAATCCTTGGGGTAGAGCGGTTTCCCAAGTCGCATATTTAAAGAAAGTATTTGAGGGGGAGGCTTTATCCGAAAAATTAGATTCTTTGTTAAAAAAGGAGGTATCTTATAGATACGCCAATCATGTAAGACCGCAGATAGATTTTATAGATAATAGTTACGGAATAAAAATGGATTTTATAGGCAGATTTGAGAATATAAATGAAGATTTGGATAAAGTATGCGATATAATCGGCATAAGACGCCGAAAACTTCCACATTTAACAAAAACTAATCATGTAAAATATACGGCTTATTATGACGAGATACGAAAAGAAAAAATGGGGATTAGATATGCGGAAGATATAAAAAGATTTGGTTATAAATTCGGAGATTAAAAAGGGTTATTTCAGACTGTAGCCTAATATTAAAAATTAATTATGCGCTATTTTTCAAGGAGTATGAAAATGACAAAAGTAAAAGCCGTAGAAGCGGGGTTATTATCATTGGATTATGTTAAAGAAGCCGCTGTTATTTCAAGAGAAGAGGAAGCAAGCGGCGAAAAATGTTTTGTAGCATATATGGTTTTTGCTTCGACTTTTCCTCCTGAAATTATCGAATTACGGGAAGACCTTAAAAAAATATTGCCGGATTATATGATGCCTTCTTATTTTATAATGCTTAAAAAAATGCCTTACACGCCGACCCTTAAAATAGACCGGCAGGCTTTGCCTATCCCCCAAAAGGACAGATCCGAGCTTATGACTGTTTATGTTGCGCCTGTAACCGAACTTGAGAAAAAATTGACGAAAATATGGGGGGAGATATTAAGAATTAATAAAGTGGGAATAAACGACGATTTTTTTGATCTCGGAGGAAATTCGGCGCTTGGAATTCGATTGGTTGCGGAGGTTGAAAAAAGCGTTGATATAAAACTGCCGATGGAAGCCATTATAAGATTTGCTACGGTTGCAGATATGGCAAAAAGAATAACAGAGCAGAAAGGAAAAGAAAAAAAAGATAATTTTTCTCCTCAAATGCCTATTAGCTCAAAAGAATATAAGCAAATGCTAACTATTATAGCGGGATCTAAAATTTCGGCAATAAGCCCAGGCTATTTAATGACCGGTTTTAATCTTAACGGCTATAAAAATCCTATATTCTGGTGCGCTGTAAATTACGAGCAGCATCCTAAAATTGCAAAATACCTCGGGGAAGATCAGCCCCTTTACGGTATTTTTTCCGGATCGGGCATTATTTGGCCCTCAAGTATGAAGATGAAAAATAGACGAAAAGTTATGGAAAGAGTAGCAGCCCATTATCTTAACGAAATACTTAAAGTAAAGCCGGACGGACCATATATTTTGGCGGGCAACTGCAACGGCGCAAATCTTGCCGCGGAGATAGCTTTTATGCTGATTAATGCGGGCAAAAGAGTAGAGGCGCTTTTGTTACTCGAATCTTTTGACGAAATACTTTTTGAGTACCCGGGTAAAATGGCGCTTATATATTCAAAAGAGAGCGATTTTAAGCCTTATAAGCCTTTTATTGATTGGGAAGAGCAGGGTTGGGAAAAAAAGTTTGTTAATTCGCCAAAAATTTATAATATTGGCGGCGATCATGAAGAATATTTTAACGAGCCTTATGTAATAGAACTTGCGGGGCTTATTGAAAAATTTCTAAATAGTAATCTATAGAGTTTTAATTCTATTTTAAAGGAGTATAAAAAATGATTAAAAACATATACCGTATAACTGCGGTTATTTTAATAACCTTTATTTTTGCTTCAAATATCTTTGCGCAAGAGACTAAAAAAGATATGATAAAGGTAAAGGTTGTAGTTCTTCCCTTTTTAAGCTTTGCTCCGTTTTTTATTGCGGATAAGGAGGGTTTTTTTAAAGATCAGGGGATAGAGCCGGAATTTGTCCGATTTAATAAAAGCGATTTGGCTATTTCAGCCCTTATATACGAAGAAATAGACGTATTAGCGGGCGGGGTTAGCGCGGCTTTGATTAATGCAATAAAAAAGAGCAATATGAAAATAGTTGCGGATAAAGGGATAGCAAGTCCGTATTGTTCTTATGTTTCTTTATTAACGACAAAAAAACTTGTCGAATCAGACGAATTGTTTGCTTTGGATAAGTGGAAAAACCGTCGTATTTTTATAAGAGGTTCCGGCAATTTTTTTTCATATTTTTTGATAAAAATATTGGAAGGCTTCGGATTAGATATTGAGGATGCCAAATTAGTAAACATTTCGGATGCGATGATAGGAGAAGCTTTTTCAAATAATGCATTGGATATTGCCGTTACCGGCGAGCCTTGGATAACAAGAATTAAAGCCGGAAATAAAGATATTACGGAGGTAGTAAAGCTACAGGAAATTTTACCGGATTTTCAAATTGCGGCAATAACGTATGGCAAAAGGCTTTTATATGACGAGCCTGATTTAGGGAAGCGTTTTATGACCGCTTATTTAAAAGGGGTTAGGCAGTATAATCTGGGCAAGACCGAAGGGAACCTTGATATTGTTGCCGAAGCTACAAAATTAGATAAAAATATACTTAAAAAAGCCTGCTGGCCCCTAATAAATAATAACGGAAAAATAAACGCGGATTCTATTATATCTTTTCAAAATTGGGCTGTAAAAGAGGGATTGATAGACCCGCCGATAATTGAAAAGGATAAATTTTGGAATCCGGATTTTGTAAATTATGCGGATAGAATTCTTAGTAAAGAGGATTAATTAATTCTCTTTTGATAAAAAAAATATAAAATTAACGGATTAATGGAAATTATATGTAAAAAGCTTTTTAAAAGCTTTAAAGATAAAAAAGATAGTTTGGTATTGGAAAATATAAATTTTTCCGCTGCAAGCGGAGAATTTGTATCTGTATTAGGACCTTCCGGCTGCGGCAAAACAACCCTTTTAAGGCTTATTGCAGATATGGTAAAGCCTGATTCTGGAAAAATTATTTTTGCCGGCAAAAAGGAGGCGGAGCGTTCTTTAAACGCTATGGTTTTTCAAGAGCATGCTCTTTTTCCTTGGATGACCCTTATAGATAACGCGGCTTTCGGACTGGAAGCCGCAGGAATAAAAAAAAAGAGGCGGCGAAATATAGCGCAAACCTTTCTTAATAAAATGGGCATAGAAAAGTTTGCTTTATATTATCCGCATCAACTCTCCGGAGGAATGCGTCAGCGCGGCGCCATTGCGAGAGCCTTTGCGATAAATTCTTATATACTTTTAATGGACGAGCCGTTTTCTTCTTTAGACGCTCAAACAAGATTTATACTTCAGAAAGAGCTTTTGCGCATATGGAGCGAAGATAAAAAAACCGTAATATATGTAACTCACGATATAGAGGAAGCCATACTTTTATCGGATAAAATTTTGGTAATGAGCAGGCGACCCGGAACAATTATAAAAGATATTCAAGTTAATATCAAAAGACCGAGAAACCTTATTGAAAAAGATTATCCCGAAGCAAAGGAAATAAAAAAAGATATATGGCGGCTGATAAAACAAGAGAGTTTAATATAGAAAAATACTACTGGCTTTTTATTCTTGCCGCATTTTTTTTATGCTGGGAAGTATGCGCAAAAGCGGATAAAATTTCGTCCCTTTTTTTCCCTGCTCCAAGCATAATTATAAAAACCTTAATAAAGCTTATACAAACCAAAGAGTTGATCGGGCACATTAACGCCACTATATTTCGTTTTGTATCCGGTTTTACCATAGGCGCAGGAATAGGAATAAGTTTCGGTTTATGTATGGGATGGTCAAAGTTTTTACGAACCGTTTTTGATCCGTTAATTTCCATAGTTTATCCTATGCCTAAAATATCTCTGCTTCCTATAGCAATGATATTTTTTGGCATAGGAGACGCGTCTAAAATTGCAATTATAGCGGCAAGCGCTTTTTTCCCTTCTCTTATCAACGCAATGACCGGAGTTATGCAGATAGACAGAATATATTTTGACGTAGCGAGAAATTATCAAGCAGATAATAAAGCGATTTTTATGCGTATAATTTTGCCCGGAAGCTTGCCTGTAGTTTTGGCTGGCATCAGATTGGCGTTAAATACCTCTCTTATAGTAACAATAGCCGTAGAGCTGATTGCAGCTCAAAAAGGGCTTGGCGCATTAATATGGTTTGCTTGGGAAACCCTTAGAATCGCCGAACTTTATGCGGGGCTTTTTGTTATTGCGGTTATGGGGGCGGGCTTTGGATATTTAATTGAAACAATAAAAAAGCATTGTATCAAATGGCAAGATTAAAACGGCTGTAATTAAAGGCAAGCGTAACAATAAACAATTTTAAACAGATTTATGAGAGCTAAAATATGAATTTATCGAAAAAACTTAACGGCTCGATTATCGAACATTTTAAAAAAGCCGCAAATAAACATCCTGATAAGATTGCCGTAAAAAGCGAAGACGATACGGTTAGTTATAAAGAGTTGGATAAACTTTCGGATAATTTGGCTTCGGTTATTATATCCGAATTGGGAATTGGTTCGGAGCCGGTAATATTTTGTTTGGAATACGGCGTAACTTCGGTTATAGCGATACTCGGCATATTAAAGGCGGGCAAATTTTATACGGCTTTGGATAAGGCATATTCCGAGTCTTTTATATCTTATATTATAGAGGATACGGAAACAAAATTAATTATAACCGATAAAGCCTCTGTCTCCTTATTGCCGAAACATATTGATAATAACGCGAAGATACTTTTTATAGAAGATATTTTATTAAGCCATGAAAATAAAGAGAATATAAATATTAAATTAAACCCGGATATGCCTGCGGCTCTGTTATATACCTCCGGCTCTACAGGTCAGCCCAAAGGAATAATAAAAGATCATTCGTTAGTTATGCACTCGACTTGGCATATTATTAAAGATTATAATATAACTTCCGAAGATTATATTCTTAATATTTTTTCTTTCAGCTTTGGAATGTCAATAGCAAATACATTTGACGCTCTATTTTCCAGCGTTTCTTTATACCTTTACGATATACGCAAAAAAGGAGGCGCAGGGTTATATGAAATACTTGTTAGAGAAAAAATAACCGTTTTTTCTCCTCCGGTATCCAACATATTAAAAGATATTCGTTTAATAAGGCTGGGAGGAGACCATCTATATCTTA
>JAOZTP010000004.1:0-8755 GCA_029939135.1 Desulfobacterales bacterium | reverse complement strand
AACATATTAAAAGATATTCGTTTAATAAGGCTGGGAGGAGACCATCTATATCTTAAAGATATTAAAAACATCAGAAAATATATTTCCGAAGACTGCCTTATTGTAAATGCTTTCGGCAGCTCCGAAGCGGGCATAATAACATGTTTTTTCATAGATAAAAATATTTTAATAAAAGATAATAAAATACCGGTAGGCTATCCGCCGGAATATAAAGAGATTCTTATATTAGACGAAGCTGGCAATAAAGTTTGCGATGGAGAGGTAGGGGAGATTGCGGTAAAAAGCCGTTATCTTGCTTCAGGTTATTGGAAAGATTCGGAACTTACCGAAAAAAAATTTTTATCCGATTCCATCGATAAGACCAAACGAATATACTTAACCGGAGATTTGGGAAGAATAAAAGAGGACGGCTGCCTTGAATATGTAGGGCGCAAAGATTTTATGGTAAAAATTAGAGGCTACAGGGTGGAAATAGAGGCTATAGAAGCGGCATTATTATCTTTATATTATATTAAAGAGGCGGCAGTAAAGGCGTTTGAGGAAGAGGATACAAAAACAAAATATCTTACAGCCTATATAGTTTATGCCTCGGATCTGCCTCCTGCAATTGCCGAACTGCGCGAAGACCTTAAAAAAATATTGCCAGATTATATGATTCCTTCCTATTTTGTTATGCTTGAAAAAATACCTTATACCGCAAGCTTTAAAATAGACCGAAAAGCTCTGCCTGCTCCGGTAAAACGGAGACCTGAATTTATGCCGACTTATGTTGCGCCCGTAACCGAACTTGAAAAAAAGCTTGCAAAAATATGGACGGAGATACTCGGAATAGATAAAGTGGGAATAGATGATAATTTTTTTGCTCTCGGAGGAAATTCAATAATAGGGGTTCGTTTAGCAGCTGAGATTGAAAAGAATATTGATATGATAATGTCGGCGGAAGCCCTTATTAAGTTTTCTACAATAACGGGTATGGCAAAAGCGATTCGAAAAACAACCCTCAAGAAGCCGGAGCAAATAAAAGCGGGCGGGCTTTCTTCCAAAGAATATTTAAAAATGCTCGCTACCGTAGGAGGCAGCGGACTATCTACTATAAAACCCGGTTCGCTTATTACCGGTTTTAATCTTAAAGGGGTTAAAACCCCGCTTTTTTGGTGCGCGGTAGCATATAACCAACATCCTATGATTGTGCGATATCTTGAAAAAGAACATCCTGTGTATGGAATATTTTCGGGGCAAAAGATACTCTGGTCCGCTAATACAAGCAAAGAGCATAATAACAAATATGTAAAAAGAATCGCTTCATATTATATTAACGAGATACTTAAAATAAAAACCGATAAGCCATATATTCTGGGAGGCAACTGCGGCGGCGCTTGGCTTGCGGCGGAAATCGCTTTCGGACTTATGAAGATAGGGAAAAAAGTTGAAAAAATATGTATGGTCGATTGGTTTGACGAAAGATTTTTTGAATATGACGGCAAAGCGCTTTTAATTTATGCGGGCGAGAGTCATATGAATCCTAAAAAGTTTTTCGGATGGGGCAAAGAGGGCTGGGAGAAAAAATTTATTTCTATTCCGAAAGTTTATATAATACCCGGAATAAAACACGGGGGCTATTTTAACGAGCCTTATTTGGAAGAGATGTGCATTCAAATTAAAGAGTTTTTAAATAACTAATATAAAAAAGCGACCATATGAAAATATTAGTAACCGGCGGAGCCGGATATATAGGCGGGCATGTAGTTTTAAGGTTTAAAAAAGAGAATGCTTTTACCGTAATATACGATAATCTTTCTACGGGGGTAAAAGAGGCGGTATTATACGGAAAAACCATCATAGGAGACCTTAATGACGAAGCCGCCTTATCAAAACTATTTTTAGAATATAAATTCGACGCTGTTTTTCATCTTGCAGCTTCGGTTTCCGTGCCGGAATCGTTTGAAAACCCATTAAAATATTATAATCAAAACCTTGTCAACACCATAAAGCTTTTATCCGAATGCGTTAAACATAATACCCGCCATTTTATATTTTCTTCCACTGCAGCGGTATATTCGGATAAAACAGGCAAGCCGGTTTCCGAAAATTCTCCCCTTGATCCGCAATCTCCTTATGGATATTCAAAAATGACGGCGGAAAAAATAATAGAAGATTTTTCAAAAGCTTATGGAATAAATTTTGTAATATTGCGCTATTTTAACGTTGCCGGAGCGGACTCTAAAATGCGTATAGGGCAGTTTAGTGATTCTTCTCATCTTATAAAAAAAGCTTGCCAAACCGCTTTAGGACTGTATAAAAAAATGTCTGTTTACGGAACCGATTACAAGACGTTTGACGGAACTGCAATAAGAGATTATATCCATGTTGAAGATATTGCCCAAGCTCATATACTTGCTTTAAAATATCTTGAAGCTCAAAAAAAATCGGGGATATTAAATGTCGGTTACGGAAGCGGATACAGCGTTAAACAGATAATAGATGCAGTAAAAAAAGTAAGCAAAATAGATTTTGAGGTGGAAAATAGAAAAAGAAGGAAAGGGGATGCACAATTTCTTATAGCAGACAATAGATTAATTAAGAATTTATTGAGATGGCAGCCGAAATATGATAACATTGAGGATGTTGTTAGAACGGCATGGAGATGGGAAAAAAATTTATATCAAAACAATAAATTTAAAAAAACCGTTGCATAACGTAGAAAATGGGCGAAAGAGCAATTTATGCAAAGGTATTAAAATTTAATTAAGAAAGATTTTTTAATAATGTTTATACGCGAAAGCTTTGAAAATAGAGAGAAAAATTTTATTTCAAAATTCGGTTGTTTAAGCGCCGAATCAAAAGGGAGATTAAGACCCGAAAAATTATGCAGAATCCGAACGATATTTCAGCAGGATAGAGACAGAATATTATATTCAAACGCTTTTAGGCGGTTAAAATATAAAACCCAAGTATTTTTATCTCCGCTCGGAGACGAATACAGAACCCGTTTAACCCATACGTTAGAGGTCGCCCAAATAGCCCGCACAATAGCAAGAGCGTTGCATTTAAACGAAGACCTTGCCGAAGCTATATCATTAGGGCATGATCTGGGGCATACCCCTTTCGGGCATGGCGGAGAAACCGTATTAAAAGAGCTTGTGCCGGGCGGTTTTACTCATAATCAACAGAGCATTAGAATAGTTGATCTGCTTGAAAAAAACGGAAAAGGTTTAAATTTGAGTTTGGAAGTTAGAGACGGCATATTAAAACATTCAAAAGGAACAGGCGATATAATGCCGGACGATCCTGAAGAAACCGCATATACCCTTGAAGGGAAAATTGTAAGAATTGCAGATATTATGGCATACTTAAATCATGATTTAGACGATGCAATAAGAAGCGGCGTAATAGTAAAAGAGCAGATACCAAAAGAATGCGTCAAGGTTTTGGGAAACAGTAATGCGGACCGAATAGGCGCTATGATACAAGACCTTATATATTCCAGCAAAATTTCGGAAGATACATTTCATCTTCATATGAGCGTTAGGGTGCATTCCGCTATGCTTTTATTAAGAAGATTTTTATATAAGAATGTATATAGGTCTTATACAGTCCATAAAGAATTTATAAAAGCGAAGAAAATTTTATCCGAACTTTATTTCTATTTTTTGGAAAATGAAAAGCAACTTAAAAGCCATTTAACAATTATGAAAATATCCGAATGCTACGATGAAAAAGTTTCAAAAGAAAGAATAGTATGCGATTTCATTGCTTGTATGACAGATAGGTATGCCCTTAATTTATATGCGAGGTTATTTTTTCCCTCTCCCCTAGTATGAAAATTTCGAAGGATAACTTTGCAGTTTGCCCGTTTGCGGCATTCAAAAAAAATTTTAATCCTCGAAATATTGAATATATTCCTGTGGTTAAAAATTTTTTTCGCCTTGCAAACGAATAAACTACTTTGTTATCCGCCGAAATCATCTCATTACTTTTTGCATTCAACTTAACTTTGCAGTTTATTCCTCTTAAACTTCTCCAAGCCGCATTGTTATAAAATGAGGCTTTATTATACTGTTTCATCTGTTTTTTTTATAAGTAGGTTGGGTTAAGGGAAGCGACAATTTTTTTTTAACCTTTTCACTCTACCGCTCTACTTTTTAAAGCTTCGGCATATATTTCAATCGAATGTTTTACCTTTATATTATCCTTATTTTTTGCAAACATATCAATAAGCTGAAGCATGCATGCAGGGCATGCCGTAGCCGCAATAGAAGCGCCGGAGGCTATAATATTATCCCTTTTAATCTTTCCTATATCGGAAGAAATATCATAAAAGCTTAAATTAAAACTTCCGCCCATTCCGCAGCACAAATCAGGGCTTTCCATCTCTATAAAGCGATAATTGGAATTTGCTTTTATAAGCCTTCTCGGTTCTTTATATATTCCGAAACTTTTTTTTAAATGACAGGGGTCATGATATGTAATTTTACGCAAATCTTTTTTATTTGCAACAGGCTTAATCTCAATTTTTACTTTATCTGTTAAAAATTGATGAATATCAATCGTTTTTGCGCTTATTTCTTCAACGGCTTCCTTTAAATCCGCAGGGGATAATATTTTCCATACCTTTTTTATCGTAGATGTGCAGGTTGCGCATGCTGTAATTAAATAGTCGAATTTTTTCTTTCCAAATATATCTATATTATAACGAAGCAGTTTTTCAAAAGCTTTTGCGTCTCCGGCTGCCGCCGCCGGAATACCGCAGCATCCCTGATTTTTAGGAATATATATTCCTATATCATGATATTTTAAAACGCCTATTACAGACCTTGCTACATTAGGGAAAAATCTATCTATAATACATCCGGTAAAAAATGCCGCTTTTAAGCCGTTATTTTTTTTATCCGTATTTAAATAAGGAACAATTTTACTAAAAGGCTTCGGGGCAAGTTTCTTAAAACTTCTTTTTTTAAAAAAAGGGACGCCCGCTCTTACCTTAAAGGCTTCCGAAGACGCGGCTATATTTTTAATAAAAATTTTCTGAAATTTTTCTGCGGCATTTAAAAGCGAGTTCAATACTTTTGGTTTTGCAAGAATTTTTCTTAATAAAATTTTTTTCCATGCAGGCAGTTTTTTATATTCGTTTAAAACCGCTCTTACTTTTATAAAGATTTCATTTGAATTAACGCCGGCGGGGCAGTTTTCCGCGCATGAGCCGCATAAAAGACATCTTTCTATATAATTTGCTGATATTGCGGGGTTGTCGAACAATTCTTTTCTAATACCTTCTATAATCGCAAGCTTTCCTCTTGCAACGTCCGTTTCCAAGTTTGTTTGTTTGTAAAGAGGGCATACGGCTTGACACATTCCGCAGCGATTGCACTCCGCAAACTCCTTTTCTATACTTTCTATTAAAAGGGCTATTTCTTGGATGGTCATAGATTTGATTTTATTCTCCTAATGGCTGTTGAGCGATATTATCGGTTCTTTATAACCATAAAACATATTGGTTTGTCCATCGTCATATCGAAGCTTTCTTACCAGTCATTCTACTTCTAATTTTAATCTATCTGTAAATCAATAGCGCCGTAAACTCAATCAAAATCGCTTAATTTTTTCTATGAAGCGCCGAAGTTGTATCCCCGTATAAAAAAAGCGGGAAAGCATAAAAATATAAAAGGAAAGTTCGCCGTATAACAAAGTGTTTTGTTCATTTTCAAGGCTTGAGAAAATTTTAACCGCAAGAATACTTATGTATTTCGAGGATTAAAATTTGAGCGTAACGCCCAAAACGGGCAAAATAGGAAGTTAGACGGCAAACTTTAAATTACATCATAAAAATCGGATCAACGTCAATTGTCGTTTTGATGCCGGAAACTTTAAAAGCTTTTTGATTATCAAAAAAAAGTTTATTTGCAAAACGGCGAAGCGTAGAAGAATTAGTTCCTTTTATAAGAATCTGCCATCTGAACATAGAGGCTATTTTTGCTATCGGAGATTCTACGGGACCCAATATTTCTATTGAATTTTTTGCTTTTTTTCCCGTAAGATCTTTACATAATTCCCCTATATTATAAGCTGTTTGTAAAGCTTTTTTTTTATCTTTGCCTTCTATTTTAATCTGAATAAGTCGCGAAAAAGGCGGATAATTCAATCCTTTTCTAAAAACTATATCCTGATTATAAAATTTTATAAAGTCCTGTTCTTTTGCGGATAATATTGCAAAGTGATCAGGATTAAAGGTTTGCAGAATTACTCTGCCTTTTAAATCGCCTCTTCCTGCTCTTCCCGCAACTTGCGCCAACAATTGAAAGGTTTGCTCGCCCGCCCTGAAATCCGGAAAATTTAAAGATATATCGGCGCATATTATTCCCGCCAATGTAATATCAGGAAAATCATGTCCTTTTGCTATCATCTGAGTGCCTATTATAATATCCGCCTTTTTATTTTTTATTTTTTTTAGAAGCCTTACAAGAGAACCCTTTTTTTTGGTAGTATCTTTATCGATTCTTATTGTTTTTGCGTTCGAAAATAGACTATTTATAGCCGCCTCTATTTTTTCGGTGCCGAATCCGAGTTTTTTAATACTGTTAGACCCGCATACATTACAAACGGCGTTTACCGATTGAAAATATCCGCATAAATGGCATCTGTAAATATTATCTTTTTGGTGAAGCGTAAGAGAAATATCGCATCGTTTGCATCTTAAAGGGGAGGCACATTGAGCGCATATAGAAAGATTCGCAAAACCCCTTCTATTTAAAAATAAAAGAGTCTGCTTTTTTATTTTTAAATTATCCGCAATAGCAAGCTTAAGCTCCGATGTTATAAATTTTTTAATCCCTTTTAAATCCTTTTTTTGTCGCATATCAACTATTTCGACATTCGGAAGAACCCTTTTTTTAATCCTGTTTTTCAAATAAAGCCCTTCATATTTTTCGGATATAACATTATAATAGGAAGCTACCGAAGGGGTTGCGGAGCCCAATATTGCTATCGCGTTTGCAAGCTTTGCTCTTACTGACGCCAAATCTTTTGCATTATACCCGAATCCTCCCGAATCTTTATAAGAAGTATCATGCTCCTCATCTACTATAATGGCTCCGAGATTCTCAAAAGGGGCAAAAAGAGCGGAACGAGCGCCTATTGCTATTTTCGCCTCTTTATTGAGTATTTTCATCCATTCAAAATACCTTTCTCCTGCGGCAAGGCTACTATGTAAAACCGCTACGGTTTCGCCGAACCTTGCTTTAAATCTTCTTTCTATTTGAGAAATTAAAGAAATTTCCGGCACCATCAATATAACGGAAAGCCCCTTTTCAATTGTTTTTGCGGCTATATTCATATATACTTCCGTTTTGCCGCTTCCGGTAACTCCGGCAAGAAGAAATGTTTTAAAGCCGTTAAAAAGGGAGGAATTTATACTCTCTATAACGCTTGCTTGTTCCTTTGTAAGCGGATAAGGAGCGTCTCTTATTATTTTTTCCCCCAGCCTGTCTTTTTTAATCCTTCTTTTAAAAGAGGATTTCCCCTTAATTTTCGAGTATTTTTTAACAAATCCTTTTTTTTCTATAGAATATAATAAAGAGGCGGGAGCGGAATCGCCGAATTTTGCTCGCAACCCTTTTATTGTTAAATCTTTTTTAATCAGAGATTCCAAAATTTTTTTTTGTGCCGAAAAATTCTCTTCCGTTTTAATAAACTCTTTTCCGGCGTTTGTTATTGAAAAAAAAGTTTGCTCGTAAAAATCAACCTTTTTCGGCAATGCGCTTTTAATAGCCTCTCCTATAGGATAAATATAATAATCGGAAGCCCATTTAAAAAAAGGGATCATATTCTTCGGAAATATAGGTTTTGAGTCTAATAAATCCAATATAGAAAGTATCTTCCCCTTAAACTCCTTTGCTTTTGCAAAACCCAAAACATATCCGGTTGTTCGCTTTGAGCCGAAAGGAACAAATACCCTTGATCCCGGCGCAATTAAATCCGCATATTGTTCCGGAACCTTATAAATATATGTATTATAAACCGGAAACGGAACCGCTACTTCTATATATAAAGAGGAATTTATTTCATTCATTTGTTTTTGCCGTTGAGGAGTTAAAGTTTGTATAAGTTCGTCTAACTTCGTTGCGGAGTTAAAACGGACTGATTGCTTCTTAAAACAAGTTTAAACTTTTGCGTTAGGAAAAATAAATTGTCAATATTTTTGTTTTCTTAAAAGGACGCGCATTACATTTTTTTATTTTTAACTCGTCTCCGCTTTTCTGTTTATGTTTTCTGTAACATAGGCATAGATTTTTTTGTTTAAGAGACGCATTCTTTGACTTAGAAAAAAGAATAAAGCATAAATTTATATTAAAATCAGATAGTTTTTCAATTAAAAAGAATAAAGTTTTGAGCGTTTATTCATAATTTTTTCGATATGCCTTGACTCTTTAATTTTTTGGATTATGAAGCGGTTAAGTTTATAAAAAGAGGACAACCTCTTTTTGAATAAAAAATGTATCTTTTAAAAAGGAAAATTTAATGTTTAAAATAGTTGCTCGTAAAGAGATGGCGGAAGGAACCGTAATTCTAAATGATATAGAAGCTCCTTTAATAGCCAAAAAAGCTTTACCCGGACAGTTTGTAATTCTAAAGGCAAATGAGAACGGAGAACGCATTCCGCTTACAATTGCCAATACTGATCATCAAAAAGGACTGATAACCGTAATATACATGGTTGTAGGCAAATCTACCGCCTTGTTTAAGACACTTAAAGAAGGGG
>JAOZTP010000077.1:6258-9725 GCA_029939135.1 Desulfobacterales bacterium | reverse complement strand
CAATAATAACCAAATCTTTTTTTTCAGATATATTAAGCTGTTGAAGCATAGCGCTTAAAGTTGCGTCGTAACTAATAAAAATATGGGATTCTTTCTGATATTTTTCCAGATCGCCCAATAAATTTATTTTTACGCTTATTTTGTCCACATAAGCCCCAATTCTTCAAGCTTGCTATCTTTTGGAACTCCGTCTTGCGTCCAGCCTCTTTCATCATAATATTCGTCTAACATCTTATCAAGATGACAAATATTTCCTTTTACCGGACCTGCCGGCATAGGAGTATCCGTGAGTCTTTTCGGAAGGGAATCATCTTTTCTTGTAAAACCGTTTTTAACAAGAAACATTCTTTCGGCAACATTTATTCTTTCTCCGGCTTTGATTAACTCTTCCAAAGTATAATCGGCTCCGGTAGCCGCATTCAAATATCTTCTTATAGGTTCCGGCGGAACGTCAAGCTGCGGCTCTACAAGATTTCTTATAACAAAGAATACGCATAGTCCGGCGGAATCTATAATTCCGAAAAGGTCCTGCCAAATGCTTACAAGCTTTGCTTTCCCTTTCCATTCAAGAGGATCTACCGCTTTTGGAATTCCGAATATTTCAAAATATGCGGTGTCCCCTTTCATATGAGACGCCCCTATTGGAGATGTCGCATATGCCAAGCCCATACCCTGCGCTCCTCTCGGCTCGTATCCGGGAAACTCCTGCTTTTTGGAAACCATAGATAGTTCAGGATGTCCGTATTTTGAAGCGAGCCTAAAGCTTCCTTCCGCAAGCATATCTCCGAAACCTTCTCTTAATCCTGTTTTTCTGGTCAATTCCACAAGCGCTTTATCATCTCCCCATTCCAATTTCATGCCGAGATCTTTTTCGGGAATATACCCTTTTTCCGCCATCTCCATAGCGCAGGCTATTGTAGCTCCCATAGTAATCGTATCTAATCCGAGTTCGTTTGCCGTATAATTTGCCTTTGTTATGGCAGCCAAATTTTTCACCATACAGTTTGAACCCATTGCGTAAAGGGTTTCGTATTCGGGTCCTTCCCCTTCCCCTTCAAACCCGGGAACATCTACTTTGGTAAGTCTTCCACAGCCTACCGGACATGCAAAGCAACTTTTGTTTTTAACAAGATACTTTTCGGTTAATGTTCTTCCGTCAATATCTTTCCAATTATCAAATGTTCCATATTGCCAATTTTTAGTCGGAAGAATACCGAAACTGTTGGTAGCCATAACTACTCCGGCGGTACCGTTAATCCTTATACCCAAAGGCGCTTCTTTAACGCTTTGCTTGAATTTTTTTAATATTTCGGTATTAAACTTTTTAAATTCGTCTTTATTTGCAAGATTTATTTTACCGCTTCCGCAAACCGCAATCGCTTTTAAATTTTTAGATCCCATTACCGCGCCTACTCCAGATCTGCCGGCGGCTCTGTTTTTATCGTTCATAACGGAAGCGAATCTAACAAGTTTTTCTCCTGCAGGACCTATGCATGCAACCTTTGCTTTAGTATCCGTTTTTTCTAAAATTTTATCGGTTGTTTTGTGGGTATCTAATCCCCATAAATCGGAAGCGTCTTTTAATTCGGCGTTTCCGTCTTTAATATAAAGATAAACCGGTTTGCTTGCCTTTCCTTTTATAATAATTGCGTCAAAACCGCTCCTTTTTAACTCCGTTGGAAAATTTCCGCCGGAATTGGAGCATGTTACGGCTCCGGTTAAAGGGGATTTTGTCGTAATCATATATCTTGCGCCCGTAGGCGCCATAGTTCCGGTTAACGGTCCCGTAGCCAATATAAGCATGTTTTCTTGAGATAACGGATCGCATTTCGGATCCATCTCCTTTAAAAGATAATAAATTCCTATTCCTCTTCCGCCTATAAAATCTTTTGCTACTTTCGGATCAAGATTTTCCGAGGTTATTTTATCTTTGCTCAAATCGACTTTTAATATTTTTCCTGTCCATCCGAACATAATAAGCTCCTTATTTTTAAATTAAATTTGTTAATATTATAACAACCGGTTTTTTTAAAAAAACCGTCGCCGCTTTGCCCTAAATAAAATAAAACATCTTTGAAGGGCGATACTTTATCGTTAATAAAACAACCCTTTTATTTTTTCAAGAAAAACAAATAAATTTTCTGCTAAATCCCAGAATTGGAAACTAAAACTCTTGATTGCTACCGTTGCGCGCTACTTAAATCTATCTTTAAATCCCAGAATTGGAAACTAAAACGAATTCAAAATTTAACATGTCGTATAAATGGTAACACTTTAAATCCCAGAATTGGAAACTAAAACTTCAATGCTCGGCTACAAGGCGGTAAATAATGATTACTTTAAATCCCAGAATTGGAAACTAAAACCCAGACGAGGTTGCAACACTTTTTGATATATCAATACTTTAAATCCCAGAATTGGAAACTAAAACTGCAGATCAATATGTTGGATGGCGTGAAGGAAGTAACTTTAAATCCCAGAATTGGAAACTAAAACTATGAAAATGTTGACGATTTGGAATCGTTCTGAGCTCTTTAAATCCCAGAATTGGAAACTAAAACCCATCTAAAATCAAAAAAAATAACCTTTTAAAATAGATGGTTAAAAGAAATAAAAGTCTTTTAAAACCCTATTTTTTTCTAAAACCTCCGGTAATGCATTAGCATTTCAATAGCCTTAAATTATTGACGATTCCGCGTCAAATTGTATTCCCATAACCCTCTTTTTTAGGTTATTTTTATTCGGAATTATAAAAAACTTTATCTGATCCTCCTTTTTGTTTATTATTTTTTCTAATTCTTTATACAAACCCACAAGCTTTGCTTTGCTTATTTCTCCTTCAAAAACCGAAAACTGCGTATGATGAAGATATTTTCGGAATGTCTTCATTGTTTTGTTGAGCCTGCTTTGCCCTGTGGAACTTTTTGTTGAAATATCGTAAACCGCTATAACATACATATTATTACTGCCATATTTTCAAGCTTTTGTATTCTTTTTCTTCTAATATATGCTTTATCAGCTTATAAAGCTCAAGCCTTATAAGCCTTTCGTAACTTACTCTTCTTTTAAGGGTTTTATGGAGTATTGTCTGTTTTATTTTTTCATTAAAAGCGTTAATAACTGTTCGCCTGCCCCCCTCTTTTAAATACGCATAATTTAGGTCTTTATCAAAATCTTTTTGAGATAGCTGACCGTTATTAAGAAGGTTAAATATTATTCTATCTCCTAATATGGGTTTAAATATTTCCGCAATATCCAAAGAAAGGGAAAATCGTCTGTATCCGGGCTCGTGCAGGTAGCTTATTGTAGGATTAAGCTGGGTTTTGTATATTTCTTTTAGAACAAGGGTATATACTACGCTATTTAAAAATGACATTAAGGCGTTTATCATGTTATCCGGCGGATTTTTCACTCTTTTTTTAAAATTTATATCCTGTTTTATTATTATATTGAATGTTTTATAATAT
>JAOZTP010000077.1:0-6158 GCA_029939135.1 Desulfobacterales bacterium | reverse complement strand
TCTTTTTTTAAAATTTATATCCTGTTTTATTATTATATTGAATGTTTTATAATATGTTTCTCTGATGTTTCCTTCTATGCCCATTAAAGCGGAGACGCTTTTTTGATTATCTATGCTTTGTTCAAGCTCCGTTATTTTATCAATAAATCCTTGAGTATCCGGCTTATATCTTTTTAGGTTTAATTTTAGCCCGTGAGAAGCCCCTTTTACAAATTCTTTTGCTATTGCAAGTCTTTTTATTCTGCTTATATAATGTTTTGTTTGTTTTACTATTATATCGCCGGAGTTTAAAAATTCTTTGGGATAAAATGTTCCGGTATAGTATCCGTAATAATTGAAAAAATGTATCATTATGTTGTTTTGCGAAAAAAAATTCAAAAGTTTTACGTTAAGATCAACTTCTCCGAATATATAAAGGGAATCTATATCGTTTACCGGAATTGGCTTTTTTTCCTCTTTTCCGTCTTGAATAAATTTAAACATTACGGAATTGTCTTTGCGGCTTATTCTGCCAGATTTAAATATATAGTAGTTTTGCATAGTTTTACGTCGAATAAAAGTTTTTAATAATATGTTGAACCTAATTAGCTTTATAAGCCTTTTGCATAACATAAAATTTTGTTCATTTTTAAGGCTTGCGAAAATTTTAACCGCAGGAATACTTAAAGTATTTTGAGGATTAAAACTTGAGCAAAATGCAGAAAATGAGCAAAAGGCTTTTTATACATAACATAATTCATAGTAACTGCATTTTTTACATATTTTGCTTTCTATTTTTTCAGGCGAGGTTTTATAAGCGATTATATTATCTATATCTCTTAATATTTCCTCTATTTCTTTTATATCCTGATTTGTTAAGATTACAAGTTTGCGTCTTCTTATAAGCGGATAATCTAACTGTCCTTTTACTTTTATACCGAGTTTATCAAAATGATACAGATAATATTTTAGCTGCCATATATGGGCTTCTTCCACTGCTTTCGATTTTTTTATTTCGTTGATTATCCCTTTATTTTTTTCAAAAAAATCTATTTTTATACCGTCTAATTCTATCTCTTTTCTTTTTCTTGCGTAGCTATTTTCATGTATTATCGAACCTATTTCCACAAGTCCGCTTGTATGCTCCATGCTTATGTTACGAGAAAATAACCAAAGTTTTCTTTTGCATATAAAGTAATAGTTTATTTGGGTTCCGGTTATGTATGGAGCATTTTTTATTTTCATAGATTTTTTAAAAATTTTTCGGCTTTTAAAACGGATATTCCCTCGTCTTGATAATCGTTTTTTAATGTTCCGGTCAATTGAATAGCGGGTAGATTATATTTCTTATTAAAGTATTTTAACGCTTTTGAAACTTTTTGATCGCTCTTTTTTACCTCTATTATTTTTAAAATTTCACCTGCGCAAGTTATACAAAAATCAACCTCTTTTTTTTCTTTTGTTCTTAAATAATTAAGCTTATAAGGCTCGCCGAATATATCCTGTTTTTCAAAGCAATGCTTTAACAAAGATACCGCAACAAAATTTTCGAGCTTTATTCCGTTATTGCCTTTTATAAGTCCGTTATCAAAAAAATAAATTTTCGGCTCTTTTAATACGGCTCTCGCTATATTTTTTGAAAAGGGGGCGACCGTAAATATAATGTATAAATCTTCAAACGCCTGTATATATTTTTTTACGGTATTGGGCGCTATGTTTAAATCTTCGGCTATTGACTTATACGATATGGGATACCCTACCCTTTCTTGCAATATTTCAAGAAGTAGCCTTACGGTCTTTAGTTTTCTTATGTTTTCAAATTCCAATATATCGATATTAAGCAGGGAGTTTATATATTCGCCTCTCCAACGGTTTATATCGATAGTATTGTCGGATAAAAAAGGCTCCGGAAACCCTCCGTTATCAAGCAGTTTTTTAAATTCTATTTTTTGATCCGTTTTTTTTAATTCCGATAGGGTAAGCGGCAAAAGACGATGCTTAAAGTATCTGCCCGCAAGCGAATCCCCTGTAGCGCTATAGGCTTCAATCCTTGCGCTTCCGGTAATAAGCATTTTAAGATGATCCGGCTTTGTGTCATATACCCCTTTAACGTAATTTTTCCAGTTTTTTAATTTATGTATTTCGTCTAATACAAGTATATCTGTATCCTGAAGCCAAGCCTGATTTTCGATTATTTTTTTATCTTTTATATCATCGTAATTAAGATAAACAGGGTTATTAAACTCTTTTAATATCTCTTTGGCAAGATGGGTTTTGCCTACTTGCCTGGGTCCTACGAGTATGACCATTTTTTTAAAAAGGTCTTTTATTATGATTTTTTTATGAAATCGTTCCATGTGTGACTAATTTGCATTGTAATGAAAAATAGTCAAGACTAATTTGCATTATAGTTAAAAATGGTCGGATAATTTTATAAAAGTTTAAATTATATTGTTATCAAGATGTTTATAATCTTTTATAAATTCAACCCCTTTCTCTTCGGAATATTTAACATTTTTTAATAACCAAATATCATATTTATAGGAATAATAGGAAGAAAGCGGAAGCGGAGCTAAAAAAGTCTGCCTTTTTCCTAATAACTGCACAGGAACAGTAAATTTATAAATCTCTTTTTTGGCTTTTAACCGCTCTGTTTTGCTGATTTCTTTATTCCCTATTTTTTTAAAAAGGCTATGTATACATCCTTTGTGGTCATCAAAAACAGATTCCGGGATTACATTGTAATTATTATAGATAAGTCTAAAAAATTTATGAGCTTCGGTTAAATTGTCCGCTTTAAAACCGAGTTTAAGAAGGTTTTTGTAGTCTTTATATTTCTGATAATATTTAGTTTCTTCTATATTATCAAAAACCTTTTCTATAATATCCTGTTTATCCTTTTCCTTTAAAAGTTGGTCGTCATATTTTTTTAAAATATTCCATGTTTTTTCAGTAATATCTTTATCATATATTATATTTGTAATAGTTTCGTTTTTCGGTTTAAAGATATAGATGTTAGGGATTTTTTGATTATATTCCCGTTTACGCCAACAACGCCCGAAGCGTTGAAATAAAGAATCTATTGTTGCATTTTCGGTTAATAGAAGATCAAAATCTATATCAAGGCTTGCTTCAACTATTTGGGTAGATATCCAAAACGCTCCTTTATTTTTCGCTTTTCCGGCATCCAATATCGCTTCCTCTTTTTCTTGTCTGTCTGCGCGGATAAAACGGGCATGAAAAAGCTGCGGATTATATTTTTTAAAATGCTCCCAAAGGTTTTGCCCTTCTGCTACGGTATTTGATATTATCAATATTTTTTTATTCTCTTTTATGCCCTCTTTTATAATATTTTCCGCAGTCTCCCCATAAAAAGTTTCGTCCGATATTTTTATGCGGTGTCTTTTTATGTCGGAAAAATAACTTTTATCTTCTATTTGTCCGCTATCTATTAAATCTTGAAACTCCTCTTTTACAAAAGGAGGCAGGGTTGCGGTCATTAACAAAAACTTTCCGCCTAACTTTTGTATTTCCTGTAAAAAAACAACTATGCTTGCAATCGATTCCGGAGTAAAGCTTTGTATTTCGTCTATTATTATTTTACTATAAGAGGCTGTAATGTAATAAAATTCAAATCCGGGAAATTTAAAAACGGAGGGTATTAACTGATCTGCAGTGGCTACAGTTATAGGATAGGAGAGTTTTTTGATTTGCTGATATTTTTTAAAAATATCCTGATTGTCCGCATAGTTATTATTCTTTTCGGTCTCTTCAAGTAAACGATAGATGCCCTCGCCATGTAGTAACTGGACGTTATCTTTAAATATTTTTTCAAAACGGTCATACATAGCATTAACCGCCGTCCGAAGCCCCAAAAGATAAAAAGCTTTGTCTCCGTTTATCCAGTTCATAGAATATTCGGTTTTACCGGCTCCTGTGGACGCCGTAAATATTAAGCTTTTTTCGGATAAGGTTTTCGCTTCTTTCTGACAATTTTTTAAAACTATTTTTTTCTTATCAAGCCAGTCTTGAAAATTTTTTCGATAATCGCCTTGATATTTTGTTTCCACTGGGATACCGGCAGACGCCGCATAATCGCATTTGTGAAGGATGCCTTTAAAAAAAATAATAAAAGGCATATAATCTTTAAAATCATCTTCTATCCTTCTTCTAATCTGATCAAGATTTATATTTTTATTTAACTTATCAAAATAATCTATTTTTTCCTTATTAGGTTCTAAATCAAGCAAAACCGTTTTTTCATAAGCCTCTTCATTTATCCTTTTATTTCTATTATGATGAAACCCAACGCAATATTTAATTAGATCGTTAAAATAAATAGGAGACGAATTAAAACTTTTAAAAAATTTTCTATCCGCTTTTGAAATAAAGGATAACGAAAGCCATTCGTGAGGAATTTCGGCGTAATTATCCAATTCTTTATTATAAGTTATTTTTTTTAAGCCGATAGCTTTTCTAATCCTGTTTTGAAACTTGGAATTTAGTTTGCCCAAATCATGATAGGTTATAATTTTTTTTATAATATCGTCATATTTAGAAACAAGATTTTCCTTTAAGTATTTTTCTTGTTTCAAAAGTTTATAACAGCCTAATAGATTATCCGTATGTTCTTGAATGGTTTCTATCGGCTTTGATTTCGCAAGAGCTTGATTATTCATTCGGATTATCAATCTCCATAAAGGCTACAATATCATCATCTTCATCAACGGTTATAACCTCCTCTTCTTCAATTAAATTACCTTTGGCGGCATAAACTGCATCCACAAATTTAAAGATTCGTTTATCCGAAAAGTCGGATACGGGCTCATAATAAAAGGGCAATCTGTAATGAGTTCCCAAAAGTCTTGTATCTTTGGCAAACTGTTTCGGCATAAATATATTATGTTTCAGTTTATAATTATAAGCTTCTTTCTCTTTTAAGGAAATTATTTTTGTATTTTTAAAATCTACAAAAGCAATATCCTCGTTTCTGCCCAAAATTACGGTTTTCTCTTTTACGGCATTTAAAAGTTTATGATTTAAAGCTTGGTCTTGAAATGAAATATGAAGCAAAAGTTCAATATCTACTATCTGATCTACAAACATAACCCCGTGTAAAGCGGTTCTTTTAGAAGAGCCTATTGTAACTTTATAAGGGTTATCGGGGCGCGCTTTCTCGTCTCTATCAAATTTAATAATTTTTTGCATATTTGTAGAAATCGATTTAAAGTTGCCCTGTATTGATATTTTAAGGTTTTCAAATTTATCCAATCCCAAAAGATAATGAGCCATTCCTTTAACCATAGAAGGAGTCGGCAAAGGGTATGTCTGAACATAACCGTAGCTCATCTCTTTTCTATAGTTTGCCATGTTCTGATAAAGTTTTATTTTAAGAGCTTCCATAATCTTTATACGCCGTAAAATGTTTTAATTTTATTTTTCAAGTCTTTAAAAAATTCTTCAATACTTTTTTTATCGGCAGATATGTCGTCGAGATTTGAAAATATTCCTTTTAAAAATCCTATTTTTGTCTGCTCTTTAACCGTTTTATCATTAACGGTGGTAAGATTTAAAATGTCGTTTAATAAGTCGTTGTCTATTAAGGTTTTTTCTTTGGTAAAGGAAAGTTTTAGTCTATTATAAAAAAACGGGTTGCCTACGTTATAAAGTCCGCCTATTACAAATAAAGGAGCAAGATTTTCTCTTTTTCCGCGAATGTCTCGGTATAGAAGTTTTATTACGTCTAAAAGATTACATAATCTTTGGGCTTTTTCTTTATTTTCAATATCTATATTATCAATTTCATCTTTTCCTATCCTGTCTAAATTACAAGTTACCGTATATGAATAATAAGACTTATGAATTTCGGATTGATAAATATCATTGGAATTCTTTAAATCCTCGTTTCTATCCGCCAAACCTTTGTTAGTGGAAAAATCAATTTCATTATTAAAGCTTTCAAGACTTACGGCATCCGTAAGCCTTACTATAGCCTTTCTTATTTTATTGCCTTCGGTTGTTTTCATATAACCGAAAAAGTCAATTTCAGGAAATTGTTCGATATTAGCTTCGGTAGAAAACTGCACAACTCCGCTTTTATTATCTACTTTGGCATAATCGTAATTAAATATTTCTTTAAGCATCCTAACTATATCATAACGAATAGCCTGCCTGCTTAT
>JAOZTP010000076.1 GCA_029939135.1 Desulfobacterales bacterium | reverse complement strand
TTTTTCTTCATTTGTAAGTTTATTATTTTTCATTTTTTATAATATTTTTATTTATCGTTTAAAAATTTTATCCCTTAACTATTATTATAATCATTCTTTTTTGTTATCCGATTTTTTCAAGAAGCGTTGGCATGCAGCGTAAATTTTATTTGCATTATGAATTTGTTTTTATTCTTATGACTATGGATTGTCAACGCCGTTTTATAAGCTGTTGCGCTTGAGATTTTTTTTGGTTAAGAGATAGGAAAAAAGGGGAAATTTCATAATTAAATAATAAACGGAAAAAGAAACTAAAATGACGCATAAAGATAATATATTAAAAAATTTAAATTTCGGGATAATAAGCGTATCTTCTACAAGAGGCATTGAAGAGGATAAAAGCGGAGACTGGATAAAAGAGGCGGCGGAAAAAAACGGGCATAATGTAGTATATCGAAGTATGGCAAAAGATGACAAGAATGATATTATAATAAAAGTTTCGGAATCTTTGGATGGATTTAAAACAGACGCTTTGATTGTAACCGGAGGAACCGGGATTTCGGAAAAAGATATAACAGTTGAGGCGGCAAGCCCTTTATTTGAAAAAACTTTGCCCGGGTTTTCCGTAATTTTTGCTATGATAAGTTATAATAAAATAGGAACGCCCGCTATTTTATCCTCCGCTTGCGCCGGAATCATTAAAAAAAAAGCTGTCTTTTTACTTCCCGGAAGCCTTAACGCCTGCAAAGACGCTTGCAACGAAATTATTTTTCCTGAAATCGGACATATCATAAAGCATTTGAGGCAAAAAGATTAGGAAGGAAGAAAGGGAGGATAGGAAACGTTTATTATTAAATAAAAAAAGTATGATTGGATAACAAAGAGTTTTTTTTCAACGTAGCAAACGGGCAAATCAAGAAGTTATCCAACGGAATTTAAACAGAGAAAATAACCTTATATAAAATGAATATGAATATAAATTTATCTCCTATAAAAATATTAGAAGAGAAAAGAGAAAAGCTTATAGCTTTGTTTTTAAAAAATAAGGCTTCCGATTTTTTATATAAGCATTGCGGATTAATAGATAGATATTTTGAATCCGCATTTGAAGTTGCGGGCGCAAACAAAAAGATTAAGCCGGATATTAAAAAATATGCAATTGTAGCTTTGGGAGGCTACGGAAGAAGAGAGCAGACGATATGTTCGGATATTGATATAATGATTCTGTTTGAAGACGGCATTCCAAAAAGTTCCGAAGATTTTATAAGCGAGGTTGTATATCCTCTATGGAATTTGAAGTTTGAATTGGGATATTCCTTTAAAGACGTAAAGGAGCCGATAAAGATCGAAAAAAAGCATTTTGAAACCTTTACGGCTTTGCTTGATTTGCGATTTGTATGCGGAAATAAGGGTTTATATTTAAAGCTTATCCAAAAGTTTAAGGAGAAAGTAGAGTCGTCCGAATCTCAAACAATAATCGATTGGCTTATAGAAACAAATAGAAAACGGCATAAAAAATTCGGCGACTCCTCATATTTGTTAGAGCCGAATTTAAAAGAGGGAAAAGGCGGACTTAGAGATTATCATACTATATTATGGATAGCTCGCATTAAATTCGGGCTTAAAGATTTCAAAGACCTTGAACGCTTCGGCATATTTTCGCATGAAGAGTTTAACAAATTAAAGGACTGCCTCGATTTTATATGGAACGTGAGAAATAGGCTTCATTATATTACAAAAAGAAAATGCGATTATTTTTACAAAGAGTATCAGGTGCCGACCGCTTTTGATATGAATTTTACTCAAGAAAAAAATAGAAAGCCGGTAGAGGTTTTTCTGGGAATTCTTCATAATAGAATGGAGTTTATAAAATATCTTTTTTTAATTTTTATATATGAAAAATGCAGATCAAGAACAGGAAAAAATAAAAACAAACAAATAAACAAACCGGACAAAGGGCTTGTAGTAAAACAGGGTTATATTCAGTATGTTTCTTCGGAAGCGATATTGGAAGACCCGAAACTTTTAATTAAAATTTTTGAATGCAGCGCAAAACTTAACATTCCGTTAAGCGCGGAGGCAAACAGAGTTACCGAAGATTTTTTATATTTAATAGAGGAAAAATATCAAAACTCGCCGGAAATTTTAAAGTCTTTTGAAAATATATTTCTTACGCCATTATCCGATTTCAACGCGTTAAATCTAATGTTAAACAGAGGAGTTCTGGCTAAATATATACCGGAATTTAAAGAGATAACAGACCTTATACAATATAACGATTATCATCTATATCCGGTGGATAAGCATTCGATTTATACTCTTAAAACAATCAAACGCTTCGGAACATCCGAAGATATAACATCGGACGCCCTTTGCGACGAGCTTTATACGACTCTCGAAAATAAAAAACCTCTTTTATGGGCGGCGCTTTTACATGATATAGGCAAAGGGTATTCCGCAGGCGAGCATTCGAGAACAGGAGCAAAGATTGCGTCTAAGATTTTAAAACGAAAAAATTTAAAAACCGAAGACATAGCCGCCATATCCTTTTTAATAGAAAATCATCTTTTTTTAATAAAAATAGCCACAAGAAGAGATATACAAGACGAGGCAACCGCAATATTTTGCGCTCGTAAAATAAAAACCATTAAGCGTCTTAAAATGCTATATCTTTTAACGGTTGCCGATTCCATAGCCACAGGACCTAAAGCTTGGAATAAATGGACGGAGGCTTTGCTACAGGATATTTTTTTTAAAACCCACGATATAATAGAAAACGGAGAATTGGCAAGCGAGCAAACAATTACGATAATCAAAGCAAAAAAAAAGGAGATTCTTCTTTTAAATCCGTTAGTTTTCGAGGCAATGTCTCCGAGATACCTTTTATATACCGATATTGAAGACATAAAAAAGCATATAAAACTATACGGGCAATTGAAAAATAATAATTTTGTATGGAATATAAAAGAGGCAATCGAATCGAACGTAAGAAAGATTACCTTGTGCGCCAAAGACAAAACAGGGCTTTTTTCCAAAATTGCCGGAGTTTTCGCTTTACACGGAATAGAAGTATTGGACGCGCAGATTAATACTTGGATAAACGGAATCGCTTTAGATATTTTTATAGTCAAGCCTCCGAAAGATAAAATTTTTGAAAAAGAAAAATGGGAAAAAGCGGCGTATAATCTTAATCTTTTTCTTGAAAACAAACTGAATATAAAAGCGGCGTTGGAAAAAAGAAAAAAAGATTACAATATTAAAAAAGATAAAAACAACGGAGAAAATAAGGCGGATAAGGTTTATATAAATAATAATATATCCAAATTTTTTTCGGTTATAGAAATTACGACTTACAATGAGCCGGATATTCTATTTAGAATAACAGACGCAATATTTGAAAAAAATATAGATATTAGAATAGCAAAAATAGCCACAAAAGAGGACAGAATAATAGACGTTTTTTATGTAAGAAATTTATACGGAGAAAAAATAGTTTCCAAAGAGAAAATTGAAGGATTAAAAACGGCTATTTATAATGCGTTGGATTGAGGAAGGGGAAGAAAGCGGGGGGTTTTTGCTTAACAAGATGTATAACTACAATTAAGACGCAAAAAGAAAAAGATTGTATTTCCATGAAAGATTCCAATGAAGCTGATGATATAATCAATCGTTTCGATTAGAAGCGACGGAATTTTCAATCTGGAAATCGTCGGAGCGCGAAAAAGTAAATTATTGGTAGAAGAACTTAAATAAAGAAAAGTTTGGCATTACACTTATCAGTTGACATTACACATTTTATATTTTAGATTATCAGATAAATTCTACGCCGGATCTTAAATCTTAGATAATTCGGTCCCCCTAGGGTTGCGATCCTAGGGGTTGTTATTTTTTATAATTAAGCAAAATGAACAAAACCATATTTTTAATTGACGGTTTTAATTTATACCATTCTATTTTAGACGCCGTAAAACAAAATAAACTCCCTTCTTCGTGTAAATGGTTAAATTTAAAGTCTCTGTGCAATTCTTATTTGCATTTAATAGGCAATAATGCGCAAATTGCCGATATATTCTATTTTACCTCCTATACTAAACATTTCAAAGATAAAATCAAAAGACATAAAACATTTGTTAAGGCTCTTAAATCGGTAGGCATCAAGATAGTATTCGGAAAATTTAAAAAAAGGCATATAATGTGTAAGCATTGCAAAATACCTTTCGATAGATATGAAGAAAAGGAAACCGATGTTGCAATTGCGGTAAAGATAATGGAATTAGGACATATTGATTGTTGCGACACAATAGTCGTTATATCTGGCGATACCGATTTGTCGCCGGCGGTCAGAACTTTTAAAAAGCTTTTTTCGAATAAAGAGGTATATTTTATATTTCCTTATCATAGAAAAAATCAAGAACTTAAAGATATTAGCGAAAATAAATCTTTTAATATCTCATTTAAACAATACCAAAATCATCAATTTCCCGATAGATTGATGACAAAAAAAGAAACAATTAATAAACCATCCAAATGGTAGGCAACTATGCCGCATATATTAGAAATAGCTTTAAAGCCGGATATTTTTGACGCCGAAGGCGCAAATATTAAAAAAAAGGCAAAAGAGTATTTTAATATTGATATGGAAAATATCAGGGTAATTAATGTTATAGCGATTTGCGCCGATTTGTCCGCAAAAGAGCTTAATTGTATAGCCGAAGAGTTTGCAAATCCGGTTACTCAAATATTTTCTTATAATTTTTTGCCTATAAGTTTTGATTGGACAATTCAAGTAGGATATAAAGCCGGAGTAAAAGATAATAGTGCCGATTGCGCAAAAGAGGCTATTGAAGATTTTTTAAATATTAAAAAATTCGGCAAAAAAGATTCCATTCATACTTCAAAAAGATACTGCATAAAAGGCTCAAATCTTGCTTATGAAGATATTAAAAAGATTGCCGCCGAGCTTTTGGCAAACAGTATAATATCGGAAACAAAAATATATAATAATAATAATAAGGACGCCGATTTTAAAAAAGGCGTAGCCGATATTATTCCGCAAATAAAAGAAGATTATAAGCCGCAACTTAAGATAATATCCTTCTTTTCCGCAAATGTTTTAAACTCAATACTTAAAAAAAGGGGAATACCTCTTGCAAAAAAGGATGTTTTTGCAATTTTTTCCTATTTTAACGATGATAAAATATTAAAAAAAAGAGCAAAGTATAATTTAAATAAACCTACCGATTTAGAGTTGGAATGTATTGCCCAAGCAAGAAGCGATCATTGTTGCCATAACACCTTTAGAGGTTTGTATCGTTACCTTGACAAAGAAACAGGCAAAAGATTAACAATTAATAATCTTTTTGCGCAATATATAAAAAATCCGACATTAAAACTTAAAAAAGATAAAAAAGAGATTGTTTCCGTATTATGGGATAACGCCGGAATAATTCGCTTTAACAAACGTTATAATTATGCGGTTACTGGCGAAACCCATAATTCCCCGTCCAATTTGGAGGCTTACGGCGGAGCTATTACCGGCATACTCGGAGTTTTTCGAGATATAATAGGAGCCGGAAAAGGGGCACAACCTATAATGGGAAGCTTCGGGTTTTGCGTTGGCGATATTAATTATAAAGGGAATTTAAAACCGAAACTTCATCCTAAACGACTTTTAGACGGAGTAATAGAAGGAGTAAAAGACGGAGGCAATAAAAGCGGAGTTCCCACCTGTTTCGGTAATATTCTTTTTGATGATAAATATATAGGAAAAAGTCTTGTTTTTGTAATCGCATTAGGAATAATGCCCGCAAAAATAAACAAAGAACCTTCGGAAATAAAAAAAACCGAAGCGGGACATCTTATAATAATGTCTGGCGGATTGGTAGGAAAAGACGGCATTCACGGAGCTACGGCATCTTCCGAAATATTGTCCGCCGATACTCCTGCAAGCCATGTTCAGATAGGAGACCCTTATACTCAAAAAAAGATGCAGGATTTTATTATAGAGGCGAGAGATAAAGGATTAATCGAATATATTACGGACAACGGCGCAGGCGGATTATCCGGTTCGGTTTCCGAATCCGCATATATTTCCGGCGGAGCAAAGGTTGATCTTTCGAAGGTTCCTTTAAAATATAATACTCTTGATTTTTGGGAAATATGGGTTTCGGAATCTCAAGAAAGAATGACAATTGCAATATCGCCGAAAAATCTTAAAAAATTTATGCGCATTTCAAAAAAGCATGGAGTTAAAAGTTCAGTAATAGGAGAATATACCAAAAGCGGCGCTTTGCATGTAACCTATAAAGATAAAACCCTCGCTTATATAAATCTTAATTTTTTAAGAAACGGTTTTGCGCAGTCTCAATTCGATGCGGTTTGGGTTTCGCCGAAAAAAAAAGGATTGTTAGAACCGGCAATAACCGAGCCGAAAGATTATAACAAATTATTAAAAAATATTTTAAAAAGCCGAAATATATCTTCAAAAGAAGCCGTTATAAGACAATATGATCATGAAGTATTAGGACAAAGCGTTATAAAGCCGCTTATAGGAAAAAACCAAGACGTTTTTTCGGATGCGGTCGTAATAAAACCGGATTTCAACTCTTATAAAGGGTTATCCTTTGCAAACGCAATACTTCCTTTTTATTCTAAAATAGATACCTATTATATGACGCTTGCGGTTGTGGACGAGGCGGCAAGACGAGTTATATCGGTAGGCGGAAATATCGAAGATATAAGCGGAGTAGATAATTTTTGCTGGCCCGATATAAGATACGATAAAAAAAATAATCCGGACGGAAAATTAAAAGCGGCAAAATTAGTCCGCTCCTGCATTGCGTTAAAAAAAATATGCTCGGCGTATAAAATCCCGCTTATCTCCGGCAAAGATAGCATGTATGCGGACGGGCAAATACCGGGTCAGGACGGAAAAATACATAAAATATCGGCGCCAGAAACATTATGCTTTTCTTCGGTAAGCATAGTAGAGGATATAAGAAAATGCGTTACTATGGACTTTAAAAATTCCGAAGATATTATATATCTGCTCGGAAATACAAAAAATGAGCTCGGAGGCTCCGCATATTACGAAACGCTCGGTTATATAGGCTTAAATGTTCCGAAAGTAAATAATTTCAAAAAATCTTTATCATTATATAATGCCCTTTGCTCCGCCATAAAAAAATCTCTTATATCTTCGGCTCGCGGTATATACAGAGGCGGGCTTGCGGTTCATCTTGCGCTTTGCTCCGCCGCCGGCGAAATCGGAGCGGAAATTGATTTAAATAAAATCATATTGCCAAAAAAAATAAGAAACGACGCTTTATTATTTTCCGAATCTTCGGGCAGATTCATAATAAGCGTAAAACCGGAGAATCAAAAAAAAATAGAAAAAATTTTTAAAGGGCTTCCTTGTTTTTGCATAGGCAGGGCAACCGATAAAAAAAACCTTATTATAAAAGGAAGTAAAAACGAAAGTATTGTTTCGGTTAGCGTAGAGGATATAAAAGAGGCTTATAAAGGAGGAAACCTCGGTTATTAAAAAAAATTAATCATAAAAAAGAATGATTATAAAAAGGTAAAGCAAACCATAAAGGGATTTCTCGCTTTGCTCGAAATGACAGGAAGTAATTTTTTTTGTTTGTCATTTAGACGAGCATATAAACCGCATTACTACGTTTAAACTTCTACTTTCTTATACAGATAATTTTTTTACTAGTAACACAATTAAATTCGACGTCATAATAACTTATATATCCTTCCATTTTTAAACCGGCTTTTATAACCTGTAAAGTAAGGCTTCCGCAGCCTCTTTCTTTGCGATTTTCGGATATTAAGTAGGCAATCAAATATCCGTCAAAAAAAAGCCCTCTTATTTTAAATGCCATGCCTTTTGTATGTTTGCCTTTATTGTCAATTACAATTGCTTTATCTTTGCCGGTTATGTTATGCCCTTTTTGGCGCAGATTCATCGTAACCGCATCGCTTCCGTTGCTATGCTTCATTTCATATTCCCATTGTCCTGATATATCCAACCCCCGATAAGTTATGCTTTGATACCAAGGAATTAAGAATTTTTTAAAAACAAAGCCGATAAAAAAAATCAGCATCGTAGTTAAAACGCCGCTGATCACCCCTATGACTATAGAAAAAGAGATATTGATTGAGTTTGTTTCCATTTATATAATATTTTAATTGAGTTTGTATAAAAGTTTGTATGAAAAGGAATTACGACGAATAAAAAAATTTATTTGTTTTGTTTTAAAAGCTTTTTATGAGTCTGCTTGATTCCTGTTTTAACCTTTTTTATATCCTCTACAAGTTCCAAATCTTCCGGCAGTATATTGCTTATCTGTTTGATTGTTTTTCTTACCTCTATTCCTGCTATTTCGGCTGCAGCTTCAAGCGGTTTTTGTCCTTTTATATTCTCTTTTTTTATTTTTAATTCAGTTTGGGTTAATCGAAATAGGTTGGCGGCAAGCTCTTCTTTTCCCATAAAATCTAATAATGTCCTTCCTTTTTTATAAAACCCTTTATAATCTTTAAGTTTGCTTAAATTCATATTATATAAGCCGCGATAACCTGCGTTTTGAAATAGAGGGTAATTGTAAATATCTCTTTCGTTTACGGTTCCGCTTAATGTTTTTTCTCTATCTGTAACCTCGTTTCGTATTAAAACCCTTTCGATATTTTCGGCTTCTTCAAAATAATTTCTAAGACTTTCCGCTATAACAACAAAATATGCTTGGGCTTGAGCCACCTTTGTTTTTTGGGGGTCTCCGTTCATTACCGCCAAATAGCAAGCAAATCTGGAAAGTTTATAATCTTTTTCTTTTTTACCTTCTATGTCGCGTTCTACCTGTTTGAAATTTTCCGAAACGTCGATATCTAAAGTCATACAGGCGGATATTGCTTTATTAATGATTTTTTTAAAGCCTGCATAATTTGAATACCCTAAAAAAGCCATTAAGTCTCTTGCATACCAATATGTTATATCGTTGCTATGGCTGAAATTTTCAAAATTTGTTCTATTCTTATCGAAATGAAAAATTTCAAACTGATTATCCATTGTTATATCCTATCGATTGTAAATATTATAAAGAGTTAACCGGTATATATTATAAGGTATTTTATTAATTTCCCGAACAATTTTTGACAATATTTTTTATTTATAATTTTTAAATATACTATACGATTTTTATTTTTATCAAGTCTTATATATAAAATTAATAAAAAAAATAGCGCTGTAATTAGATCGAATTGATTTAAAAAGTTAAATTTCACCAGAATATTTCTACATATTTTGATATTTTAACGTCATTTTAATTCTTTTTTATCAAAATCATATAAATTAAAGCCCTAATCAAATATTATTTACACATTTTAAGGGTATTTTTCCTTTACAAAACATAAGTCTTATTCTAATTATAATAACTTTAATAATTGCCGTATATTTCAGAAAAAATAATTCGGATATTTCCGAAAAAAGTTATAAATTCAGTTGGATAAAGGAGAGAAAAACATGTGTAAACGCGGAGCTAAAAAAGGAATAAACGAAATACTTCAAAAGTATCCCGCCGCTTCCGAGTATCTTATATTTTTATTGCAAGATATACAGGAGGCTTACGGTTATATATCGGGCGAAAATATGGAAATAGTATGCGAACATATAAATGTTCCGATAAGCAGAGCATATTCCGTGGCGACCTTTTATAAATCTTTTAGACTCGAGCCTAAAGGGGAACATGAAATCAAGGTTT
>JAOZTP010000075.1 GCA_029939135.1 Desulfobacterales bacterium | reverse complement strand
TATGAAAATAAAACCGGCTCCGGTTAATTACGGAATAAGGTTTATCAGAAAAGATTTGCCGGATTATCCCGAAATATCCTCTCATTTTAATATGGTAATAGATACCACATTAGCGACTGTTCTCGGAAACGGGAAAGGAGCTATTGTTTCTACTATTGAGCATTTAATGGCTTGCTTTTCCGGTTTGGGGATAGATAATGCAATAGTAGAAATCAACCGATATGAAATTCCTATTATGGACGGAAGCGCGGCGCCTTTTGTAGAGGCTATAACAAAAGCAGGGATTGCAATCCAGAATAAACCGAAATTTTTTTTTATAGTCAATAAACCTATAATCCTTCAAAAAAATGAACAATACGCCTCTATCTATCCGAATTCTTCATTTAAAATAACCTGTTCGATTCAATTTGATCACCCCTTAATAAAAAAGCAATCTTATTCTCTTGAAGTTACGCCGAAAAATTTTATAAATTCAATAGCAAAAGCAAGAACTTTCGGATTTTTTAATAACATTCAATATATGAAAAAAAACGGGCTGGCAAAGGGAGGCTCGCTTGACAATGCCGTAGTAATTGATGAAAACGAAATACTTAATAAAGAAGGGCTTCGTTTTAAAGATGAATTCGTAAGGCATAAAATATTAGATTGTTTGGGAGATTTTTCTTTAATAGGAATGCCTATCATAGGACATATAAAAGTGCATAAATCGGGACATGCTTTTAACCACCTGTTTTTAAAAAAAATTTTTGAAGAAAAAAAATCATGGGAAACAAAATCAGCCCCCGCCTGACGAAAGAAGTATGTTTATGGGGTCGCAGACGGAGACTTTTGGCAGAGAACACCCAAAAGGCGCTCCCCAAATCCGTTTTAATATATAACCATAAACCGCTTATAGGTCAAATTATAAAGATTATATCTATCAGGAGAAGTGAAATTGAAAAAGCGCCGAAAAATATATCTATCTATTTTTTTATGTTTAATATTATTTCCATATACTGCATTATGCAACGATACTATGTCCGATATTGAAAAAAGCATTAAAAAAACCCTTGAGTTAAGCAAAAGCATAGATAATGAAATAAATAATTATCTTAAAATAGAAAACCGAAAAAATAAAAATGCCAACAATTCGAAAAAAAAGATAAAAAAAACGGAAACGCATAGAAAAACTCTCATAAAAAATTCGGGAACGTCTCAACCCGATAAAATCAGCGCCAATAAAGAACAGATAAAAAAAAGCGACATCAATGCAAGCGCTATACTCAATTTAGATCAGGCGATAGAAAAGGCGTTGGAAGCCAGCCTTAAAATAAAATCGGCTCAAGAAAAAACAAAAGCGTTAGACGCCCTATTTTTTTCTCAAAAAACAAAATTTTTGCCTTCAGTGTCGGGAAGTTATAAATACTCCTATAATGACGAAGCGCGGACAGGAGAAAATTTAAAGGAGCAATCCGGTTTATCCGCTACTGTTTCGCAGCCTATATTTACCGGTTTTTTACTTAAAAATCAGTATAAAATGGCGGATTATGCCTTAAAAAGCGCAGAGTTTAGTCTAAAACTTATAAAAGACGGAGTTATTTTAGATGCAAAAGAAAAATACTTTTCCATATTAAAAGCCGAAAAACTTTATTCTGTGGCAAAAGACACCGTAGAACAAATAACCTCTCATAAAAACGTAGCCGAAAACTTCTATAATGTAGGAATGGTTCCCTTAAACGACTTCTTAAAATCGGAAGTTCGTCTTGCCAATGCCAAGCAGCAGCTGATAAGAGCGGAAAACAATCTTGAAATTGCAAAACTCATTTTTAATACCCTTTTGCGCAGACAAGCAAATACGCCTGTAATTCTATCTGATATAGAAAATTATACCCCCTTTAATCCCGACTTTAATTATTGCTTAAAAAATGCAAACCAGAACAGAATTGAACTGAAAATTGCCGATATAGGAATAAAAACAGCCGTATCATCTGTAAAACTTGCAGAAGGGGGTTTTTATCCGTCCGCCTCTATTAACGGAAACTTTTATAAAACCGGCAAAGATTGGAACATGCGGCAGACTGCGGGAATAGATACTAACAGATGGGACATAACCGCTTTGGCGTCTTGGAAACTATTCGACTGGGGGAAAACATATTTTGAAAGAAAAGAAAAAAAACATTATGTTAAAATAGCGGAAAACCAAAAAAAGGAGTTGGAAGACCAAATATTAATTGAAGTGAAATCATATTTTTTAAAGGTTAAAGAGACTGAAATCAATATAAAAACATCCGGCAAAGCCGTAGAACAGGCAAAAGAAAATTTTAGAATAAATAAAGAACAGTATAAAGAGCAAATGGCTACCTCTACGGACGTGCTTGACGCTCAAACCCTCTTAACCGAAACAATGACAAACTATTATAACGCTCTTTACGATTTTAGCATATCAAAATCACGTTTGGAAAAAGCTATGGGATTATAGGATCTAAAAAATGACAACCGAAAATTTCAAAGACACCATAATTAACATGTTTCGCGTCCATAAAAGATATGGAGCAAAATATGCGCTTAAAAATATTAATCTTAAAATTAAAAAAAACGAATTCGTCTATATAACAGGTCCTTCCGGCGCTGGCAAAACCACGCTTTTAAAACTTCTATATTTAAAAGAGCAGGTTTCGGAAGGACACATTTTAATAGACGGCATGAATCTCGCAAGAATGAATCGTAAACAGATAACAGGATTAAGAAGAAAAACAGGAATCATCTTTCAAGATTTCAAACTCATACCTACAAGCCCCGTCTTTGACAACGTTTCTTTGGTTCTTAGGGCTTCCGGAATGAATAAAAACCTAATTAATAAAAAAGTAAAATTTTTATTAAGAATTGTAGGCTTGGAAGATAAAAGTGCAGCGTATCCGTTAAGCCTTTCCGGCGGCGAACAGCAAAGAGCCGCTGTAGCAAGAGCCGTAGCGGCAAATCCTGCAATTATTATAGCGGACGAGCCTACCGGAAGCCTTGACGAAGATTCTGCGTCGTTAATACTTAAGCTTTTAAACGAATTTAATGCAAGAGGAGCGGCGGTTATTCTTGCCACCCACGATAAAGGAGTAATAGAAAGCGGCAATAAAAACAGAAGATGCATACATCTTGAAAACGGACAAATAATGGTAGATTAATAAGCGATTCATTACTCATAACAGTATAAAAACCGTCTTGACAACATCTTATAATTTTATTACTTTTTAAAAAATATACATTAAATAGTTCTTAATTTGCAAAATAGGATAAATCGCAAAAATCAAAAAGGCTCGGTTAAATGAAAATTAAAAAAATAATATATACTTCGATTATAATCATTTTGCTCGTTTATCTTAATCAACAATACATATATTGTTTTGAAACCAACCAAAAAATCATATTCCGATCAAGCGTAGAAATAGGACCGAAAGGGCAAAGCTATACTTTGCCCGATAGAAAAGGATACCCTGGCGAAACCCTTCAAATGGGTTATGACAATAAAATGAGATGGGCGGGATTCGCGGAGTTTAATCCTGTTACTACGCCGTTTGCCATCACAGAACCGTTTTTAAAAACAAGAGATAGATGTCCCTCGGATACCATGTTTCTACCGATTAGACCGCGCGACTATCTCGGCGAGGTGGTCGAGCCACCTGAGGACAATATGTCAACGGGCGATATGTCAACACCTGAGGGCGATATGTCAACAGTGCTGGGTTATTGCATAGTAACTGATAATGGAAAATGGAGGATGGACGAAAACGGAAACGGAATTCTATCGGATTGGGTTGCGGAACCCGAATCCCCTTTTTATTGCCTTGAAAAGTATCAGGCGTATAATACTCCGGATACATTTACGTGGCCTCGCCTATTTCCTGTAATGAATGATGAACAAACGGATGATCATGATAGTCATACCTTCAACTTTTCGCTAGCGGACCAGATAGCTATAAACGATTTTTTTCACGCCGTAAAATTACAACTTATTTATTCTAACACAATAGACACATGGTATGCAAATCTGCACCGTAGAGAGATCTATACCCCGGAATACTACAACGAACATCCGGAGAAACATTCTTGGCTTGAAATGATTGGATACCCTTTAATGAAATTCCAGTTTATGGTCACTTCCAGAACCGACAAAGACGAAATGGTAAACAATTATTTTGGTTATGAAGATAGCTACTTTCCGAATAGTGAGTTTTATTATCGCCATGTATGGAACAATGTGTCGAACAAGTGTAGAATTATACACGTGCCCTCGATAACGCCATATTACCCTCCGGGAGCGCCATATAACCCCGAGTTATATGATTCCGAAGATTACACTCCGCTAGGAGAATATAATCGCGTGCAATGGCAGATACCCAGTTATTGTAATACCGAATGGTGTCATTACGGAACCGTATTTTACGCTTGGGCTTCGGCTCGCGTATTATGCCTCAGATAAAAACCACAATAATAAATTTAAAACGCAAAAAAGGACAATTATAGTTATAATTAGATGAAATTATTAAAAGCAATATATTTATCGGTTATTATTATATTTATTATTCAGTTATATAACAGAATAATATATGGGTTTGAAACAAATAATAAAATAATTACCGCCCAAACGATAGAAATAGGAGCAGATGGCGAAAGCTATACCTTGCCCTCCTCTATAGGAACGACAGGTCAAATATTAATACTTAATGAAAACGGAGAATTAGAGTGGGGGGAGGTGCCTGATTTTGATAATCTTCCTACAGGCGAACCGGTTATTTACCCGTATCTAAGAAGAGAAAATGAATGCCCTGCCGACACATGCTTTTTACCTACAAGACATAGAGAAGGCGAAGAGGCTCGAGGCTATTGTATGGCGACAAGCGTTTCTAACGCAGACCCGCTCAACTGCAACGATGAACAATGGGCTGGCGCATTCTCCAAAGGACTAACAATAAGAGAGAGCTTTGACTACTGTCGAAAGAACTACGGACATGGCGCAATTACGCCCACATTGAATTTCTTTTGGCCAGATCTCGCTTACTTAATAGAACCGGGTTACTATTTCTTAGCAGAAGGAGATCCACGAGAGGTTATAAGCGGAAAAGGCATTAGTCAAGAATTAGAGCATTTTACCGAGGAAGAGAATAATTCCATTCAAAAGTTTAAAAAAAATTTCATAATTTATGCAGAGGTTCACGGCCGCGAATTGGTGTGCCTAAAAGGACCTCACTTTGATAGCGAAAGAGATAAAGGAATATTAACTCGAGATATCAGCCATTATGCTTTGGGTTGTCTTTCCGCTACAGTATTGACGCTCGTTTATTGTCAGGACAGAAACTCCACGTTTTGGTATAGCGACTCGGTTCACTACCCCCCTGTGGGCGTATATGACACCACCCTCGGCGCGCCGAGGCCATACGGACCCAGACCATTTTCAACGGCTGAAGCTCCTCTAAATGTAGATCCCAACGTTATGAGCTCCTCGAGTGAGACACAGGGTATGAGCCAATTTAGAGTATTATGTATCAGATGAAAAGATAAGGCGTTTTATAACTTAATAGGGAATTCCGTTAAAATCGGCTTTGGTCCCCCGCTGTAAGCGCGGACCAAAGCCGCAACATGCCACTATCTTTTGATGGGAAGGCGCGGCGGATGGGATGATGCGCAAGTCAGAAGACCTGCCTGCAAGCTTTAATATATACAATATTACTTATATTGTAAAAAATTTGAAGATAAAAAGGGAAGCTTCGAATTAATTATACGGTTCGAAGCTTCCCCGGCTATTGTCGAACCTAACAATCTTTTTGATTAGGAGGTTTGAATGAAAAAAAAATATTATATTTTAATCTGCTTTTTTTTACCCCTTTTGCCTTTATCTTATTCCAATGCTCAAGAAAATATCCTGATGGACGAAATGACCGTTACCGCCGCAAGAGATAAAGAATTAATACATAAAATACCGGCAAATATTACGGTAATAACCGAAGAACAGATCAAAAAAACATCCGCAACTACCATTCCCGATATACTGAAACGGCATGCAGGCATCCGTTTCAGATCATATTCCGGCAATTCTTCTCAGGCTCAAATAGATCTGCGCGGTTTCGGAGGGGATAACCCTTTTGGCAAAACCCTTATACTCTTAAACGGCAAAAGATTAAACAGACCAGACATGTCTTCTGTTAACTGGCTTCAAATACCGATTCAGCAGATAGAACGAATAGAAGTTGTTAGAGGCGGAGCATCCGTTTTATACGGAGATTCGGCGGTTGCGGGAGTAATCAACATAATAACAAAAAAAGGAGATAAAGACCTAAAAACCGAACTAACTTTAACCGGCGGCTCCAATAATACCCACATTGAAAAAGCCGGAATAACAGGCTCTTCCGGAAACCTTTTTTTTGCGGCAAACGCTCAAAACTATGATACGGACGGATGGCGAGATAGAAGCGCATTCTCCTTAATCGGCGGCGGGTTAAATCTATCCTATGACTTTGACACAGTTGCCGCCTCGGCAGACATTTCTTACTCCAAAACCGAATATCAGCTACCCGGAAGCCTTACAAAAGCGGAATTGGCGGCAAACCCAAAACAATTCCAGCCCGCAACAAATTTCACAACCGCCCATTTACAAGACGATACAACGGACGAATCTTTAAACATAGACGCCTCAATTGAAAAAATCACAAAACAATACGGAGACATAGAATTAAAACTTGTATATAACTACAACATAATTACAATGAACATGCCATCCTCATGGGCGCCAAATAAATTCAACAAAAGTCAAATAAACACATTCGGAATACTTCCGAAATATGTTTTGAATAAAAATATATTAGGATTTCAAAATAAACTCGTTACAGGCATAGATATATATAACACTACCTTATATCAAAACAAATATGCCGATAGACATAGAACAAACAAAACCCATAAAGTAAAAATAGAGAAAAAAAGTCTGGGATGGTATTTTAAAAACGATCTGAACATAAAAAAAGACCTCATATTAGGATTCGGTTTTAGAGCAGAAAAAGCCTCCGTAAAAGGAAATGAGATTGAGCTTGCTTCCAACGCCCAAATATTTAACGGTAAAACAGATCATAATTCCAACCTATTCGATATAAGCGTAACAAAACTTTTCGGAGCAAAAACAAAACTTTTTGGAAAATTTTCAACCTTATACAAATATCCCTTCTTAGACGAACAGGTTTATTATAACGGCGATAACGGGGATAAATTTCTTACGGATTTAAACCCGGAAAAAGGAGAAAGCTATGAAATAGGCGCCGCTCATTCCTTTTTTAAAAAACTTAATACAAAAATCACCCTTTTTAACGTCAACATGGAAGATGAAATAGATTATGTGGGAATATTTCCGAACGGCGGAAGTGAAAACATCGGAAAAACAAAACATAAAGGAATAGAATTTTTTCTTTCTTATGATATAAACAAAAAACTTAAATTCTATTCCAACTGGACATACCATAAAGCTACTTATGAAAATGGAAAAAATAAAGAAAAAGAGCTTCCTATGGTTCCGAATCATAAAGGAAATGCCGCAATCGAAATAAAACTTCCTTACAACATATATTTAACTCCGGAAATAGAATATACGAGCGCATCCTATCTTCTAGGCGATTCTGATAATAATACCGAAAAACTTGATAGTTATACCATATGCGGCATCTCCTTAAGATATGAGCCGCAGGATAAAAATTTAACCGCATTTATCAATATAGAAAACATATTCGATAAAAAATATTCTACCGTAGGATCAGACATGGAAAAATGGGGAGGGGAAAACGCCTTCTATCCCGCCGCAGGTTTTGGAATTAATATGGGAGTCGCCGTTAATTTTTAACATCAGGAATACTGAAGTCTTTCGAGGATTAAAAATTTTATCCGACTCGAAAATCGGACAAACTACGAAGTTAGAATATTTAATTGCAAAAAAACATGATTGATTTCGTTGGATAGCAAAGTAGTTTGTTCAAGTTCAAGGCGAATAATAATTTTTAACCGTAGGAATATATGTAATATTTCGAGGATTAAAAATTGTTATTCAACGCAAAAATTGGGCAAACTACGAAGTTATCCAACAAAATTTAAACAGAGGAAAGCTATGATAGCCACAATAAAAGAAGGCGGAATAATAATATATCCGCTTATACTTTGTTCCGTAATATCCCTTACGGTAATAATAGAGCGGTTATTCTTTTGGATAAGCTTAAAAAAAAAACAAAATCCGCTTTTAAGAGATCAAATATTGCAACTTTCCCAAAAACAGGATTGGGACGCCATAAAAAAAATAACAAAAGCAAACAAAGATCATATAATAAAAATACTCATATCCGGCATACTACATAAAGATTTTTCCTTATCCAAAGCATTAGAAGCCGCAGCGGCGCAAGAAATAAAAAAAATGCGCAAATACATGAACATAATAGATACAATAATTACGGCTGCTCCTCTGCTCGGCATACTCGGAACAGTTACCGGCATAATAGCCTCCTTTACCGCTCTTAGTTCGGCGGGCATAGACCGCGCCAACATTGTAAGCGCAGGCATAGCGCAAGCTTTAATCACTACGGCGGCGGGACTTACAGTGGCAATATTTTCCCTCTTTTTTTACAACTTTTTTAATACCCAAATAGAAAATGCAGTATCAAACATAGAAAGTTACGCTACAAGTTTAGAAGTTTTATTTGAAAAAGAAAAAATCGTATAAACCTCCAACTTAACCGATTAAACGAAACGTCTATAATTAGTAAAAAAGAATGCTTATAAAACGGAAACGAAAAGACGGAGACAGATTAAAATTAAGGAATTTCGACGAGCGCAGCGGGGAGAAATCCCTTAATTAAATTATAAACGGAAAAAAATTCCCATAAAAACATGAAAATAAAGTTAAATAATATAAAAAAAGCAAGAATCGATATAATACCCTTAATCGACATCATATTCCTTTTATTAATATTTTTTATATATACAATGCTTTCAATGTCCGTTCATAAAGGAGTCGAGTTAAGCCTTCCAAAATCTGCCTTTACCCAATCGGTTGATAAAGAGGATATATCAGTATCCATAAAAAAAAATAACTCTGTTTATATAAACAAAATAAAAACCCGACTTTCGGAAATGACGCGCATATTATCCGAAAAAACAAAAACCGACAAAAATGCAACTGCTCTGCTATTTGCGGATAAAAACGTAGAATACGATCTTCTTTTTAAAGTAATAGATAAAATAAAAGAGGCGGGCATTTATAAAATCTCCCTTCAGGCGGAAGAAAAAGGCGAATAATGAAACCGTTAAGCCTGCCGCATAACGCATTGCGCAACAAAGCTATCCTTTTGGCGTCAGCCGCATCCATAATAATCCATATAATAATATTAAACCTTTTTTTTAAACTATATTATATCCATAGCAAATATCCTATAAATAAAAAAAGCAACTCAGAAAAAAGCATACTGCTATTAACCTCCGAATACATACAAAAAAAAGAGCCGCTCGCGCCCATTACAAAAAAAATAGAAAAGTCAAAACCAAAATCGATAAAAAAAGAGAAAAAAAAAACGGAACATAAAAAGCCGAAAACGCCGGATAATAGTTTCAATAATATAAAACAGACGTCTCAAACCGCATACGAACCCAAAACCTTGCATTTGGAAAAAAGCGGACAAACAAGAAAAAATACCGTCTTAAATACTACGGCAAATAACAAACAACCATTAAAACAGACCCCGCCGTTTTATAAAAA
>JAOZTP010000074.1 GCA_029939135.1 Desulfobacterales bacterium | reverse complement strand
TTGGAAGAGAGGAGGAAAGAGAGGATAGCAAGATAGCGAAGGAGGAGGAGAGGGGGAAGGCGGCGTATTTTTTTTTAACTGTTTCAGGGGAAAATTGTTTTGCAAAGTTTTATTTGTAAACGGCATTAAATTGTAATTGATCTGTTATGTCAATAAAAGGAAAAGGAGAACAAGGGAAAATTTTTGTTTGTTTATGTATTTTTATATATTTGGGGGAAGTCCAACAAGAATTTTTTCTATTACGGATAACAATTTTTTGTTATCCGTTTTTTCTATGCTCAAATATAGGCTTTTTAATGCGGCAGGAATGTAGCGCTTAAATTTTTCTTTTCCTTTTAAGGTCAAAAACCCAAAAGCTCCGAGTATTTGTAAATTTCTTGTTATTAAACAGGCTTTGAAACATTTTAAAAATTTTTTTTTATCAAACCCCGGAAAAAGCGAAAGTTTTTCCGCCGTATAATCGAATAATATTTTTTGTATTTCCTCAGAAAGATTAACATAAGGATCTATTAAAAGAGAAGCTAAATCGTATTCTAACGGTCCTATTCTTGCGGATTGAAAATCTATAAAATATATTTTATTTTTATAAACCATTATGTTTGCAGACTGCATATCTCGGTGCATAAGCCCGAGATGCGCGGAATTCGCCGCAGTCGCCGCAATTTTTTCAAATTCTTTGGCAAAATTTTGATATGTAAGTTTAAGTTTTAGATAATCGTTTAAAAAGGAATCGGCAAAATATCGGCATTCTTTATCAAGTATAAGGTTTTTATCATAATAGGCGGTTTGAAAGCATAATTTTGTATCGAAATTCTCTTTTCCTTTTATGGAAAGGTTTATAAGCGCATCTATTACTTTTTTATATAATGAGATTGTTTTATTAATATTTTTCTCTTCTATTATAATATTTTTCAGATGTATATCTCCGAGGTCTTGGAAAAATAGAAAGCCAGAGATTGTATCGCAGGCGACTATTTGGGGAACGGGGATTTTTTTTTGATAAAGAAGTTTCCCTATTTTAATAAAAGAATTTGCTTGAGATTTATTTTTATTTACGTTTATTTCATCTTCCGCCGCAATTATACTTTTTTTGCCTTTTACGGATAATCTATAGTATGTTCTATCTGATCCGTCTCCTTTTAATTTTTGGACGGCAATATCTTGATCGGTTTTAAAAACGAAGCGGGTCAGAGCGTTAAAAACCGCTTTTTGATAAGATTTCGGAGTTCCTATATCCTCCCAGTAATTTTTTGTTATAAAAGCTTTTATCGGTTTTTTTGAATTTATAAGTTTTTGAAAGATTTCTATAAGCCCTACGGTTTTATTATCCGGTATAAGTTGTATAATTTCCGGCTCTATTACGCTTATGCCTGTATATGTTAAGAAAAAATTCTTGTCTGACTTCCCATTTTGTCGGTTTTCTGCATAGAAGGGTTTTGTCGATTTTTTTTGAGCGGCGTCTGTTCGGAAGCTTCGGACAAAATGGTTTTTATCTATGTTTACTTTGTTAAACCGGAGGCAGTCGCGCATGACCATAGTAACCGAAAAGGGATGGCTTTTATGAAATCGGCAAACCTGTTCTATGTTTATATCGGTTATTATATCTGCGTTTATTGTTAAAAAAGGGGAGTTATCTAAAAATTCGGAAGCGTTTTTTATGGCTCCTGCGGTATCTAATATTTCGGGCTCGTATAATATGTTTATTTTTATGGGATAATGCTTGGATAGTATATGGTTTTTTATTTTTTCGGCAAGATGATGGGTATTTATAATTATTTCGGTAAAACCGGCTTTTATAAGTTTTGTTATGGCAATGTCGATAATCGGGGTGTTTTGTATGGTAAAAAGCGGTTTCGGCAAGGTTTTTGTATGCGGATAAAGCCTTGTTCCGTAACCTGCGGCAAATATTAAGGCTTTCATAGGTTTTTTATTTTCATATGTTCTTTATTTAGTAAAAGCTTCTATAAATTTTATTGTTTTTTGTTGATAGGCTAGAATTTTTTCCTGATCCGAATCCGATTTTTTTATACCATGATAAGCAAAGTAATCCAAAGCGTTTTTGTAATTAATGATGGAAAGGGCTTCCGGCAGTTGTATCTTTTTTGTTTTATACATTTTATTGCCGAAAGACTGTATTTTTTTTAACAAAACTTTTGTCGAGTAGTTTTTGTTATTATGATTTTTTAAAAATAGTAAAACTATCAGATAGGATTCAAAGAATTTTTTTATAAAAGAGGCGTAATGTTTAAGCGTTATTAGCCCGTCGGACGATACTTGATATTCGCCTTTGTTTGCATCCGACTCGGTTATTATTTTTTCTTTTACAAACGTCTCTATTGTTTTATCTATAAAATATTTGGGCGATTTTTTTTGATCGTAAGTAAATTCGTTTTTTAAAAATTCTTTTAAAAACAGATATGTTTTTTCAATATCTGAGGCAAAAAAGGTAAAGCTGCCGCCAATTAGTATAGCCGCCGCCGTATATGCGGCGGGTATAAAGAAGTATGCGCAGTTATTTCTGTAATAATCGAGGATTTTCCTTTTTCCTGTTTTTACCATATATTCGGATTTTTCTTTTTCAGGTAGTTTTTCTATTAATTTTCTATGCTCGTAAGATGCCAAACTGTTTTTGATGCTATTTTCGTAGTTTTTTGTTAAAGTGTCCGCCAAGGTTACGTTAAACGAACTAAGATAATTAACATAACTTTTAATATGGCCAGTTATTGTTTCATAACTTACAACCTCTTTAAAATGGTTTAATATAGCGCTTGCTACAAGAGCATGAGGAGTTATAACGGATGATTCGTCTATGGAATTTAAAATTTTATAGCTTACGCTTTTGCATAATGTATTCCGTTGTTTTGTATCCATATTTTTTATATCCGAGCCGTTTTCTCGTAAAAATTCGTTTAAAGATATAGGCTCCGGAAATTTTATATGGATTTTTCCGTATATTTTTTTTAAAACTTTTCTTGCGCTTATAACCTGTTTGAAGGTTTCCGGCTTTTTTTCCACGCCTTCCGCCTCTTTTATATATGCTTTTTCTTCAACAACTCTGTCGTAGCCTATAGATATGGGGGCAAATATTAAATCGTCGCAAGCTTCTTTTGCGTAAGCGTTAAGAAGTATATTCATAAATCCGAGTTTCGGTTTTAATAGTTTCCCGCTTCTGCTTCTTGTGCCTTCTATAAAAACCTCTATATTGCCTCCTTCTTCAAGCAGGCTATAGATATATTGCCCGAATACTTTTGAGTATAGGGGAGCGCCTTTAAAGGTTCGCCTTATAAAAAAAGCGCCTCCTCTTCGGAATATAGGTCCGAATGGCCAAAAGGACATATTTTTACCTGCGGCTATATGCGGAAGATAAAGTCTGTTTAAATAGATTGTCCAGAATAAAACCATATAATCTATATGGCTTTTATGAGACGGTATAAATATGATAGGTCCTTTTTTAGACATTTCTTTAAGTCTTGCAATTTGAGCGGGATCGGCTTTAAATTCTTCAAACATTAAATTAAGGATAAATTTTAAGATTGGCATTACAAGTCTTATTAAAGCAAATTTATGTTTTGAAGCTATTTCGTCCAAATAAGCGACAGCTTTTTTATATGTTGCGGATGTAGGCTCTTTATGGCGCTTTGCTTGTTCTTTCATGTAATTCATTAAATTTTTTTTTGTAAGTATATTTTGCTTTATTTCGTCATAAGATTTTATTATGGGTCCGGTTACTCCTTGTCTATGTCTGTTGATCTGTTTTACAAGGATTTTTCTTATACCATGAGCAATATCCTCCGCGCTTTTGTCTGAGTTTTCCGGTTTGCTCAAAAAATCTTTAAGATTAAACGGCGCAGATATTTCTACAAAGATTTGCCCAGGATTTTTAAATAGGGTTATTGTTCTTCTTATAATGCCTGGTTTTTCTTCGGAGCCGAATAAGGCGTCTATAAGTTTATAATGACTTTTATGGGGGTCTTTGCTAAAAAAAGTAATGTGAGGAACTATATATACGGTTTTATCGGTCTGTTTTTGTATGTTTATCAGATATTGTATGGGACATGTTTGCTCTTTTATAAATTTTTTATAAAACCATTTTTTTTCTATTAAAGGAAATACTCCGGTTTTGCCGTTTAAAATAGATTTTTTTATATAGTCGCTTTTATATGGGTTTTTAAAGGAAAGGTTTTTGTAAAAATAATGGGATGCGGCTATAAAAACTTTAAATATTCTTGATACGGGCTGCCATAAAAATATTTTAAACCCGAAAGCAAGCGTTGGAACCGGAAGCTTCTCCCGTTTATATTTTGTATATAAAAACAGGTATTCAAAGAAATTTTTATATTTTACGGTATATATAACTATGCTGTCTCGAGATAATCGTTTTAAGGAATTAGTCTCCTCTTTATCTGTTTTTATTCCTCTGTAAAATATGTTTAAGATATAGGAAGCAAAAAAGCCTATATTTTCCGGCAGATAACATAAGAAGTAGTTATCCGCATCGCTTAAAACTTTATCTAGCCATAGCCGGAGTTTTTTTTTAAATTCCGAAAGCATAAATTGTCTCCGTAGTAAAAATAAAACGTTTTTCTATGAATAAAGGGATTGCTCGCTTTGCTCGAAATGACAGGAAGCAATTTTTTGCTTGTCTTATCAAGGAACGAAGCGGGGAAAAATCTCATAACATATAACAATTCGTTAATAAAATTTTAATTCAGGAAGCGGTTGTTAAAAACAGCTTAATGTATCTTGTATCCAAAAGATTAAAGTTTTCAATATATTTATACTCTTCTTCCAATTGGTCAAACAGTTCGTTTAACACTTCCGCCGATTCCGCGCTTATGCCCTCTTGGGTTTTAAGGTTTTGTAAAACAATCTGCAATAAAAAATCTTTTTTTGCGCTCTCTTTTATTCGGTTTCTTTTATTATCTGTTTTTTCAAAAACGGCGTTAAAAAATTCAATTAATTCCTCTTTTGTAAGCGGAAACGACAAATTTTCTTTTTTAACCCAAAAGGTTAAAAGCAGATTTTTATAGTTGATAAAAGAGGTTAAGTTTTCATCCTTTATTTTATCGGTTTTTATATCAAGCTTTTTTAAAAGCATATCTGCGGCAATCGCTTTATTCAACTCTTTTTCGGTATATTCTATCTCTTTTTGAGAAACAAAATCTTTGTAAAGGCTGCCGTTTTTATAATTATCAAAAAAAAGCGGCTTATCAAGCAGTATGCCTCCGCATATTCCGGCAAGTTTTTCGTCTAAAAAGCTTAAAGAAAACCCTGCTTTTTTGAAAAAGCTTTCTTTAACAAATTGCTTTGCCTTTTTCCTAAGGGCGGATACGGGCTTATAACCGTATCTAAATATATCCGATAGCATATATTTTTGTATAATGTCCGCGCAAAACTCCTCTTTGGTTTTTTGCCCCGGTTTTTTTTGGTTATAAATGGCTTCCAAAGCTATATTCAAATATCCGAGAGTTTTTTTAACGGATTGATCAAGCTCCTGTTTGCTTTTTATGATTTTTTTATCGGCAGAGATTATATGATTGCATAAGGATGTGAATTCATAATATATTCCCATAATTATATCAGAATTTTTTATAAGTCGAACGGCTTGGGTAAAAAGGTCTTTTTGATTTGTATGTTTTAAAAAAACTGCAGGCATATCTGTTATGTTTGTTTCGGTTTTTTTAAAAAAGATTTTTTTTTCTTTTGTCTTTAAGGCTTGATAGGTTAAAGGCTGATATATCCATACGGCGTCATAGTAAGGAACAAAGCCTTTTTCGGCAAGTCGAATGTTTTTCATTCTGAAAAGTTCCTCTTCCATTTCCGTAGATATTATGGCGGAGGCGACAAATAGAAGGTTTTGGAATAGAGGATAGTCATAATTTACTATGTCTTGCAAAAAGCTTTTTACAAACTCTTCGGTTTCCTCTTTTTTTGTTTCGGGATCCGCAAAAGGTTTTATTTTAATATAAAAGACGTCGTCAAAGGTGAAAAAATCATCGTCAAAATCGGACGGATCCTGTTGTTTTTCCCTTACTCCTACGCTTATAAAACGATTTAATATAAAACTAAGCAGGTCTTTTTTCTCTTCTGGCTCCTCTTGGAAAAACCATTTTATAAGTCTTTTGGAATCTGCGTTTTTTAAAGCTTGAAGCCAGTTTAAAGCCCCGTCAATATCGAATCTGTCTTTATTCCAAGATTCTGCGTCTAACATATATGTAATCTGTTTTGAAGATGCCATAGCAAGAATGGGAAAAGCGTCTGGCACGCCTATTTCCCGTATTAACAAACGAAGGTCGTCTTCCTCAAAGGAATGGATTAAGGGGAGAGCCTCTTTATCGTTTATAATCTCTTCAAGGGCGTCTTCCGGCGTTAAAGCAAAAATTTTTTCTCTTTTCTCTTTAAGCTTTTCAATTATTTTAACGACGTTATTTTTATTTGAAAGATTTTGTTTCATTTTATAATTGTTCTTTTTCAATTAAATATTTCTAATAACCGATTTTGCTTTTTGACTGTCTTGCATGATTACGGGTAAAAAAGAGTAATCGAAATTACAAGCAAAAAATTACTTTATTATTTATTATATCATATTAATTGTGTAAATCATAGCTTATGCGATTATATTATAAAAACAATCTCTTTGCGCAGGCTTAAAACCCGCCTCTTGTATCAGTCTTATCATTTCCTCTTTCGGAAGCCTGAATTTAGTCCCCGCCGCCGCTACGACATTTTCTTCTATCATGGTGCTTCCGAAATCGTTTGCTCCGAAAAAAAAGGCGGTTTGAGCTATTTTATCTCCTTGAGTAACCCAAGAGGCTTGGATGTTTTTAATGTTGTCTAAAAAAATTCTGGATAATGAAAGGATTTTTAAATATTCAACTGCGGTTGCTTTTTCAACTTTTATTTTTGTATTATCCGGCTGAAATGTCCAAGGAATAAAAGCGGTAAAACCGCCGGTTTCATCTTGAAGGTCTCTTATCGCTTTTAAGTGCTCTATGATATGTTCGATTTCTTCCATATGCCCAAACATCATTGTAGCGCTGCTTTTAAGCCCGAGTTTATGAGCGGTTCGCATAACATTTAACCATTCTTCTTTACCGCATTTGTTAGGAGAGATTTTGCTTCTTATTTTATCGGACAATATTTCGGCTCCGCCTCCGGGTATTGAGTTAAGCCCGGCGTCTATTAATTTTAAAAGGGTATCTTTTACGGTTAATGAAGATTTTTTTGCAATATAAGATATTTCTGGCGGCGAAAATCCGTGTATATGTATGGAAAAATTATCCTTTATATATTTAAGCATATCCGTATAAAAATCTAATTTAAGATTCGGATGCATTCCGCCTTGCAAAAGTATTTGAGTTCCGCCCAGCTTAATTGTTTCTTTTATTTTTTCAGCCAGCTCTTTTTTAGAGATTATATAAGAATCCGGCGCGTCAAGGTCTTTATGAAAAGCGCAAAATAAACATTTTGATACGCATACATTGGTGTAGTTAATGTTTCTATCGACAACGTAGGTTATAATGTGGGGGTGCAGTCTTTTTTTTATATTATTCGCAAGGGTTCCGAGCCGTAACAAATCCGCCTTTTTTAAAAGCGTTTCAGCCTCTTTTTCCGAAATTCTTTTTTGCAATTTTTTTTCCTCTATTTATAATTATCAAATCTGCGTAATCTTTTAACTCGATAAATTTGCGGTTCAGGCAATTATGGGATTTCTCGCTGCGGTCTCCGTTATAATGCGTTATAAAAAGAGTCTCGGCAAACAGGAGTAAGCCCCGCCTTTGTTATAAGATTTCGCATATATTCTTCGGTTAATCCTTTTGCGGTTTTTGCGCCTGCAAAATGGGTTATTTTTTCTTCTATTATGGTTCCGTCCAGATCGTCAGCCCCAAAAAACAAAGCGGTTTGGGCAAGTTTTTCTCCTATCATTACCCAATATGCTTTAATATGATTAAAATTATCAAGCATAAGTCTTGCGATAGCTATTGTTTTTAAATCGTCTATAGCCGTAGTTGCGGGCAGATGAGAAAGTTTTGTATTTTTTGAATGAAAAGCAAGAGGAATAAAGGCTAAAAAACCGTTTGTTTCATCCTGCATATTCCGCAGTTGAATAAGATGATTTATTCTTTCCTCTATGGTTTCCACGTGTCCGTAAAGCATGGTAGCGTTTGTTTTGATTCCCTCTTTGTGAACCGCTTTTATTATCTGAAGCCATCGTTTGCCGGAAATTTTTCTTGGAAAAAGTTTTTTTCTTATAGAAATGCTTAAAATTTCGGCGCCTCCGCCCGGCATCATTCCAAGCCCCGCTTGTTTAAGCTTTTTTATAACCTTTTGGATGCTTAAACCTGATACTTGAGCAAGATGATCTATCTCTACTGCGGTAAAAGCTTTTATAGTCGCATTATATCTGATCTGTTTTACGGTTTTAAGAAGGTCTAAATAATAATCGAAATTAAGTTCCAGATTAAGCCCGCCCACTATATGAAGTTCCATTATAGGTTCGTCAATCCGTTCGTAAATCTTTTTCTTTATATCTTCAATAGAATAGGTAAAAGCTTCGGACTGGTTTTTTTTTCTTGAATATGCGCAAAAAAGACATTGGTTTATACAGATATTAGTATAATTGATATGCTGATTATAAATGTAATAAGCTTTATTCCCGCATTTTTTTTTACGCGCATAATCCGCAAGAATTCCTATAGATATAAGATCCGAGCTTTTATATAAAGCTATGCCGTCTTCGGCGGTTAGCCTTATTCCATTTATAACCTTATCTTTTACGCCTTCGCAAAACTTTGCCGATATATTTAAATCATCTTTGTTTAACATAAGACTGTTTATTAACAATAAGAAATAAAAATGACAAATGAAAGTTTTATAAAGGATAAAGAAGGCGCAAAAATGTTTTAATAAAAAAAAGGAGAGCGGCTGCAAAAAGCAAGCCTGAAAATATAATTATAAAGCTACAATCGTAAATGCAACGTTACAAACGAAACAATTAACGTTGCGTTTGAAAAAAAATCTGAAAAACCGATTATAAACCGGCTTTTATCTATTGTTTGAATTTTATCACGGACGAATATTTTGCATATTTTTTTCTTAATTCCGGTTTTTCTATTTTGCCGGTAGGGTTTCTCGGAACTTTATCGAAAAATATTTTTCTGGGGCGTTTGTATCTCGGAAGTTTTTCGCAAAAAGTTTTTATTTCTTCTTCTACAAGAATATAATTTGGTTTTGCTTCTATTATTGCGGCTGCAATTTCTCCGAGTCTGTCTTCATGTATTCCTATTACTGCGGCGTCTTTTATTTTGTTGTTTGTCATTAAAAAGTTTTCTATTTCTACCGGATATATGTTTTCGCCTCCGGTGATAACAAGGTCTTTTTTTCTATCTACAAGCCATATAAATCCGTCCTTGTCTGTTTTTGCCAAATCTCCGGTATGAAGCCATCCGTTTTTTAAGGCTTTTTTGGTTTCTTCCGGGTTTTTGTAGTATTCTTTCATTACTCCAGGACCTTTTATAAGCAGTTCGCCCACTTGATCCGTTGCGGCTTCTTTGTTGTTGTCGTCAACTATTTTTGTATTCCATTTGTAGCCCGCAAGCCCGATAGCGCCTACCTTGTTTATGTTTTCCATTCCGAGATGAACGCAGCCGGGTCCCGTAGATTCGGTAAGTCCGTAATCGGTGTCGTATTGTCTGTTAGGGAAATATTGCATCCATTTTTTTATAAGCGCTGGCGGAACCGGCTGGGCTCCTATGTGCATAAGACGAAGCGATTTAATATCGTAATCTTTAAGATTAAGTTGTTTGTTTTCCAAAGCTATTAATATATCGTGCGCCCATGGAACAAGCAGCCATATT
>JAOZTP010000192.1 GCA_029939135.1 Desulfobacterales bacterium | reverse complement strand
ATAACTTCGTAGTTTGCTCAATTTCGGCGTTGGATAAAAATTTTAATCCTCGAAATACTATAAGTATTCCTGCGGTTAAAATGTTTATCCGCCTTGAACTTAAACAAACCACTTTGTTATGCAGAAGCCTTGTTTTTCAACAAATTGGTTGAATAACTTCGTAGTTTGCTCAATTTCGGCGTTGGATAAAAATTTTAATCCTCGAAATACTATAAGTATTCCTACGGTTAAAATGTTTATCCGCCTTGAACTTAAACAAGCTACTTTGTTATGCAGAAGCCTTGTTTTTTTAAACGGTAAAATAAGAAAGCCCGCTCCGGTTTATAGCAAATCGGAACGGGCTTTCTTATTGTTATGCAACAGTTTTAAAATTCATTTTAAGCTCGAAGCCTTTCAAGCGCTTCGCCGCATTCCGGAGCCTGCTTAATAAAATCCATAAGAAGATTGCATTTATAATCCGTGCATACCGCGCAGGAGGTTATTCTTTTCGATATGCAACACTTTCTGATTTCGCAACGGTTTTCGCAATAAAAAAACCGTTTTTTATTCTCGGATAAACAGCCGTTACAATTTATATCTTCCGGTTTAATATCCGCATTATAGCGCTTCGACCATTTTTTTGCCGTATTCGCTCTTTGAGCGTCGTTATTATTTTGCGTAGCGATATAAGCTTCGCATTCGGAACAATTTAATCCGCAATATCCTATCATCTTTATTATCTCCTTATAAATTAAGATTATAAATAATATCTTTGCCTGCCCTGTTTTTGGTTTGTAACGCATAGTCCGAGATTTATCTGATTGCGTTTTGCCCAATCACAATAAAGCGCTTTTTAATTTTCACCACAAGACCCAATACTTTTATTTGATTTTTATCTTTAAATCTGATTTATAAAATCGCAAATCGTAAAAAAGAGATTTTCAAGATAGGAAGAATTATGAAGCAAAATAAGACAAACTCTTATGATAAAGATATGTTGAAAGAGTATGATTTCAGCAACGGCATAAGAGGCAAGTATGTCAATAGATTCAAAGAAGGCGGCGAGGTTATAATTCTTGACCCTGATATTGCGGAAATTTTTAGCGATTCCACTTTAAAAAAATCAGAAAATTTTTAATGCGCGTAGCGGAAGAGTTAATATCCGTTACATATGCGGTAATATAAAAAACGGAGGAAAGAAATATGCGTAAAGCAGTAATAGTAAGCGCGGCAAGAACCGCTTTGGGAAGCTTCGGAGGCTCTCTTGCAAATACCGGAGCCACCGATTTGGGAGCGGCGGCAATTAAAGAGGCGATAAAAAGAGCGAAAATAGAAAATGATAAAGTTGACGAAGTAATAATGGGGCAAGTGCTTCCATGCGGATACGGACAAAATCCGGCAAGACAAGCGGCGTTAAAAGCGGGGATGCCTTTTAGCGTAGAATGCTTTACGATTAATAAAGTATGCGGTTCCGCATTAAAATCGGTAATGCTTGCGGCGCAGGCAATACAAACAGGAGACGCAGACGTTGTTGTAGCGGGCGGAATGGAGAATATGAGCATGGCGCCCTATTATCTTGAAAAAGCAAGAACAGGCTATAGAATGGGGCATGGGACTTTAAAAGATCATATGATAAACGACGGGCTATGGGATATTATAAACGATTTTCATATGGGAATATCAAACGAGCTATGCTCCGAAAAATATAATATAACGCGAGAAGATCAGGATAAGCATGCGGCGGAATCATACAAAAGAGCGATCTCTTCCATATCCGCCGGAAAATTCAAAGATCAGATATTTCCTCTTACCATTCTGAAACGTAGAAAAGAGACGATATTCGACGTGGACGAGTGTCCTATTGACACAAATTACGAAATTCTTGCAAAAATGAGACCCGCTTTTAAAAAAGAGGGAGTAGGAACAGCCGGAAACGCTTCTATAATAAGCGACGGAGCCGCAGCGGTAACAGTTATGGCGGAAGAAAAAGCAAAAGAACTCGGATGCGAAATAATGGCGTATATAGGAGCGCAAGCATCTTATGCTATAGACCCGAAATATGTTTTAGTGGCGCCTATTTGGGCGGTTCCAAAATGCTTGAAAAAAGAAGGAATAAATATAAGCGACGTTGATCTGTTTGAAATAAACGAAGCCTTTAGCGGTTCTACCGCTGCGGTTATAAAAGAGTTAAAACTTGATACTAATAAAACAAACGTAAACGGCGGAAGCGTTGCATTAGGACATCCCATAGGGGCGAGCGGGTGTAGAGTTTTAATTACCCTTTTATACGAAATGATCAAAAGAGACGACAAAACAGGCATAGCCTCTCTTTGTCTCGGAGGCGGAGAAGCGGTTGCCATGATTATAAAAAGATAAAGAAAACAATAAAGAAACTTTTCGCTTTGCTCGACATTACAAACTTTTTTCAATGCCCAAAACGGGCAAACTGCAAAGTTATCCTGCAAAATTAATAAAGGAGAAGAAAAAAAATGGAAATAAAAACATTCGGCGTTATCGGATCCGGACAAATGGGAAACGGAATAGCCCAAGTTGCCGCAACAAGCGGACTTAACGTAATAATGAACGATATAAAAGAGGAATTCGTTGAAAACGGACTTGGCAACATAAAAAAAATTCTATCAAAAAACGTTACAAAAAATAAAATAACCGAAGATGATAAACAGGCGATACTTGCAAGAATTAAACCAAGCGTAAATATAAAAGATATGGCGTCCGCAGATTTTGTAGTGGAAGCCGCAACCGAAAACGAGCAG
>JAOZTP010000073.1 GCA_029939135.1 Desulfobacterales bacterium | reverse complement strand
CGGCTTGCAATATATGCAGTTAAGATTGCATCTGTCGGTAATCGATATTCTAAGATAATTAAGGTTTCTTTTATGGTTGTCTATCAGTTTCATATGTTTATGTTTCGGTTTTTAAGATTGTTTGGCATAACCCTTCTATTGTAAATTCTTTTGCTTCTATGTTTACTTTAAAACCGAGTTTTTTTGCGGTTTTTGTAGTAATGGGTCCTATGCTTGCTATTTTTATTTTGTTTGTAAGTTGATTAAATTTATCTTCCGGTATTATTGCCTTGAAATTTTTAACAGTAGAGGAGCTTGTAAATGTTATTATATCTATTTTTTCATTTTCAAGCATTTCCATAAGTATGCTTGTATTTTCTTTTGAAGGCTCCGTTTTATAGGATGTTATTTCTTCTACTATCGCTCCCATGTTTTTAAGTTGTTCCGGCAATATTGTTCTTGCCTCTTTTGCTCGCGGGAGCAGGATTTTTTTATCTTTTATATTATGACGCGAAAAAGCCTCTATTATTGATTCCGCAACGTAGCTTTCCGGTATTATATCGCTTTTTATACCGTAGCTTTTAAGTTTTTTTGCCGTAGCGGGTCCTATTGACGCTGTTTTTAAACCTCCGAGCGCTCTGGCGTCTAATCCTTTTGTAAATAATCTTTCAAAAAATGAGGATACTCCGTTTACGCTGGTAAATATTATCCACTGATAAGTATTAAGTTTTTGCAGCGCGGTATCCAAAGGTTTGTAATCGGACGGCGGCATTATTCGTATTGTAGGATATTGAACGCATGACGCGCCGAGTTGGTTTAGTTTTTTTACAAGTCGGCTTGCCTGATGTCTTGCTCTTGTAACTAATATGGTTTTGCCGAAAAGCGGGCGTTTTTCGTACCAGTTAAGGGTGTCTTTTAAGGACGCCACTTTTCCCATTAATATTATAGCGGGCGCTTTTATTCCGGCTTTTTTTACTTTTTGGGTTATGGTTTCCAATGTGCCGATTACGGTTTTTTGTTCGGGCGTAGTTCCTCGTCTTATAACCGCCGCTGGAGTTTCCGGATTCATACCGTTATTTTTTAACTGTTTTACTATATTGGGCAGGTTTTTTACTCCCATAAGAAATACTATGGTTCCTATTTTAGTTAAAGCTTCCCAATTTATGGAGGTTGTTTTTTTTTCTGGGTCTTCATGTCCTGTTATAAAGGCTATTGTCGATGTAAATTTTCTATGAGATAGCGGTATTCCAGCATAAGCGGGAGCGGCTATGGCGGATGTAACCCCCGGTATTATTTCAAAATCTATTTCAGCTTTTTTAAGCTCTTCGGCTTCTTCGCCGCCCCTGCCGAATATAAAAGGGTCTCCTCCTTTTAATCTTGCAACTATTTTGTTTTGATTTGCTTTTTCTATAAGGAGTTGATTGATTTTTTCTTGCGAAAGGGTATGGTCGCCCCCTTTTTTTCCTACATATATTATTTCGGCTGTATCGGCTGCATGTTTTAAAAGTTCCGGCGATGCAAGATAGTCGTATATTATAATGTCGGCTTTTTCTATGCTTTCTTTTCCTTTTACGGTTATTAATTCGGGGTCTCCTGGTCCAGCTCCTATTAGATATACTTTTTTACGGCTCATTATTTTTATCTTTTTGTTTGTTTTATTATTTATAAGACGGCAAGGTTTGTTTGAAAACTTTGAACCTCTTTTTTTATTAGATTAAGGATTGAAGTTTTATCATAACGCATAAAATCGGCAAAAGCGTATATTATGCGACGCTATTTTTTATATTTTGCAATATTTTATCCGCTCCCATAGAAATAAGTTTTTCGGCAAGTTTTGCGCCGAGTTTTGCGGCGTCTTTTAACTCTCCGCTGATTTGGCTTTTTATTATTTGTTTTCCGGAGATATCCGCAACAAGTCCGGTTAACCAATATTTATTATTTTTTGCTTTTCCAAAAGAGGCTATTGGTATTTGACAGTCTCCTTCAAGGTTATGCAAAAATGCTCTTTCTCCCGTAACCTCGTATTTATCGGTTTCGGAGTTTAATTTTTTTACAATCGGCAAAATTGTTAGATCCGCCTCTCTTATCTGAACGCATAAAGCGCCTTGTCCCGCTGCGGGCAGTATTATATCCAGATTGATATATTCGGCAATATTTTTTTGGTATCCGAGTCTTTTTACTCCCGCCGCCGCTAATATTATGCCGTCTAACGCTTCGGTATTAAGCTTTTTTAATCTGGTATCTAAATTTCCTCTTAATGGGCTTATTTTTAAATCGGGTCTGTAAAAAAGAAGCTGCGAGGCTCTTCTTAAACTGCTTGTGCCTATAGCCGCTTCTGTTTTTAATTCCGAAAGTTTTATGTTGTTTTTTGAAACTAATATGTCTTGCGGATTTTCTCTTTTGGGAATAGCCCCTATAGATAATCCGTTCGGCATTATTGCGGGCATATCTTTTAAGCTATGAACGGCTATATCTATTTGTTTGTTAAGCAAGGCAAGTTCTATCTCTTTTACAAATAGCCCTTTGCCGCCTATTTTTGCCAAAGGAACGTCTGTTATTATGTCTCCTTTGGTTTTGATTATAGTTATAGTCGCGTGATATTGGGGATTCTGTTTTTCTATTTTCGATTTTATATATTCCGCCTGCCATAACGCAAGTCTGCTTCCTCTGGTTCCGATTTTTATTTGTTGGGTCATAATTTTAATGTCCGCATGTAGAACAGCTTGTAGCGGAACAGGAACCGCATGCCGAAGCTGCGGAAGCAGCGCTTTTTATGGTTTCGCCTCCGCTTCCTTTGGTAAGGAAACCGCAGGAAGAGAGTCTTTTTTTTATTTGTTCGCTTTCGCATTGAGGACAGTCTCGGGGACCTTTGCCTCCTATTACGAGATATTCAAAATTTTTTCCGCATTCTTGGCATTTGTATTCGTATATAGGCATAGTCTTTATTATCTCTCCTTTTTTTAAAGTTTGTCGTCTAACTTTGTAGTTTGTTATCTATCAAACTTTTTTCAGTTTATAATTTAATTAAGAGATTTCTCCTCGTTCCGTTTATAATCCCTTAATTATTTTATTTGCCTTTTGATAATCATTATTTTTTGCGTCTAAATTTTTTAGAAACCGCGTTTTTTTATATTTTTTCTATCCCGCATATTTACAAAGGGTAGAAAACTTTTTTGGGTAATTAATTTTGCCTTAAACGTCAAGAAAAACTTTTACCAAGCATTAAAAAGGAAAAAAATAGTTTGTTATCTGGCGGAATTTTTGTATCCGATTTTTTTTATAAAACTTTCGGAATTTTCTTGAAAAAATAATTATAAAAAGTTAGAAGGCAGTCAGATTGCGCTAGGCGGGGAGCTAGCGGTGCCTTGTAACCCGAAATCCGCTTTATGCGGGGCTGAATTCCTCCCTAAGGGCATTTATTTAATAAGCGAATAGATTATTCTCGGAAGCCGCGTAACGGAAAACTTACGAACTTCGTCAGGTCCGGAAGGAAGCAGCGATAAGTATGAATCTTCGGGTCGAGGAAATTTTCGGGATAATCTGTCATTTATTAATAAAAGCTCGTAAGGAGGCGCGCAATCTAATCTTTTTAAAGCTTGTCCTTATATCAAACGGAGACGCAATTCTTTTATGGAACTCGAATATAGTAAAAAAGAGAAATTAGCCGGCATTTTTGTTATTGGCGTTATCGCAATGCTGATTGCCGTCGTAGTAATAATAGGCAGAGGTAGAAGCTGGTTTAAATCTTATATTACTTACTATGCCATGTTTAACGAGAGTTATAATCTTAAAGTAAACGGAGACGTTAAACTGTATAAAGCCGATATAGGAAAGATAAAAAATATTACTCCCGCAGAAAACAGGGTTAAAGTAGAGCTTTTGATATTAGAAGAGTTTTCGTCCAGAATTAGGGCGGGAACAATGGTAACCGTCGAAAGTCCTACTTTTATAGGTTCGGAACATATATCGGTTTATCCCGGGCATATGGACGAAGCCTTGATTGCCGAAAACGGAGTTATACCTTCGCGCGAAAAAAAATCTATTGCGGACATTATGGAAGAGTTTCAGATAGAAAAAACCGCAAAAATGTTGATAAAAACAATTCAGGATTTTGCCAATGTCGCGAAAACTCTGCAAGAGCCGGCAGGTCCTCTTTTTTCCTCTATTGAAGAATTTAAAGATACTTTGGTAAATCTTCAGGAAATTACGGCAAGCATTAATAAGGGGAAGGGGACTATAGGAGATTTAATCAACTCTAAAGAAACGATTGATTCGGTCAATGATATAACCGTTTCTATAAAGGAGGTAACCGTTTCTATAGACGAGGCGGTCGATTTTCTTAAAAGAGCGGCGGCAAATATTGAAAAGGGAAGCGAAGACGTTCCGAAAATAACGGATACTACAATTAAGGGTATTGAGGAGATTCGAGAAGGCGTGGATAATATAGACAGGCTTTTGAAATCTTTGGAACAGAATTTTTTGATTAGGCAAAATCTTCCGAAAGCAAGCAAGGGAGAAAATATTGATGCCGGATTAAGAAGCGTTATAGCAGAGTGAAACCGGCGTTTATTTTTTTCTTTTACCCCGCCATTGTTTATTCTAATTGATTAAAGCAAAAATCAGATCGTATCAAAATCTATTTTTAACAAAATATTCCATTTAATTTCACGCCATAGAACAATTTTAAATAATGGCGTTTTTCACTTGTTTTATTTTACTTTATAACCTAAAATAATTCGCAATACAAACTGAAAAAGATCTAAAACTACTACTACCATTCCAATAGCCTGAACGGAAACTCCCTATTATTACTCTATAATTGCATATCATAAACGTCTGGTTTGCAATGATAGCTCTGAAACCTTTATTTCTACTAATTAACAATCGAATGCGTTCAACTGATAATCGGACTTGCAACTAATAACGGATGCGCTCAACTGACCAATATGGCTTTGCAATGCCAAGTTGCAGAATAAAAATGTATATATACATTCAATTGATAATACAAAAGAGATAAAAGGAGCAAAAAAAATTCTCGAAAAGAGTCGGAAATTACAGCTTTGATAAAAGTTATAATAAGCGGATTGGGGTATATCTAAAAACCCGCCTTTAACTTTCGAGCGATTAACCGATTTTGCAAATAATGTATAGATAATGCGTTTCAAAATAAATAAAGTCGCAAAGCCGAAATTTAAGCAAAAGATATAAACGTTAAAGATTTAATAAAGGCGTAACCAAAATTGTCGAATATTGTTATAAAATTAGCAAAAAGGATAAAGTCTTTATTGCAAAGGTAGGATTAACCCCGCGCGCAGAAAAAAACTGCGGAACTTTCGGGACAACCCTGTTTGTTTACCGGCAGCGGGCGGAAAAGTAAGAGCACATATAAGACAGCGTAAAGAAACTGAAGCGCAGACGGAACATGAATGACTTTACGAACGGAAATCAGCAAGGAGGCGGAGATAATAGAACAGCCCTGAAACTAAATCGATTATAGATAGCGCGCCCTTAACGCCGCAGGAATCTAACCTGCAAAACATAGAGTCACATTAAAATTGCAGTCTATTTTTAAATGAAAAACTGGAGTTTTATATAATAAACCAAAGGAAATTACGAAATAAAAGGTTAGCGCGCTATGAAAAAAAATACATGTAAAATAGTATATTGCTTATCCATTATATTCGCTATATCCGCCTTTTTTATGCCAAATCTTTTTGCAGAAGGGAAAATTGTTTTATTAGGAGGAACTAATACAGTTGTTACTATAAACGAAAAGACTGATATTGACTCTAATGATACCGGTATACATTTTGAAGGCGGAGAGAATAATATGCTGCATAATACATCGACAGGCGACCTTAATATAACATCAGCCTTTGATGGCGTATTGTTTAGCGATGAGAATAGGAGCGAATTTAGAAACGATGGCGCCACGACTATTGACGCCGACAATTACGGCATATATTTTTATGAAGGAGAGAATAATATAATAAATAATATATTGACGGGTAATCTTGATATAGAAGCAAGCAATTACGGAATACGGTTTGAAGAAGTAAAAGGCAGCGAATTTAGAAACGATGGCAATACTATTTTTGATGTTGGGAAGTATGGCATATATTTTTATGAAGGAGAGAATAATATAATAAATAATACGTTGACCGGCAACCTTAATATAAGAGCATCATATAGATATGCTATTAGATTGTGGGAAGAAGAGGGCGGCAGCGGTTTTAACAACGAAGGCAACACTACCATTGACGATAGTTACGGCGGCATACATTTTTATAAAGGAGGAAAAAAAGTCATACTGAATGAGGCGACAGGCGACCTTGATATGAATGTAAATAGATACGGTATAAATTTTCAAGAGCAGTTAGGCAGCGAATTTAAAAATTATGGCAGAACCGCTATTGACTCCGGCTTTATCGGTATATCTAGTTTTAACGGAAGGGATAATATAATAAATAATATGTCAACAGGCATCCTTGATATAAAAGCGGGTATGTACGGCATAAGGATTGGAGACAGCAGCGGCAGCAAATTTAACAACTACGGTAATACTACCATTGAAGCCGCCTCTAACGGCATATATGTTGTGAATCCAGGGGAGGATAAGGAAATAAACAATATGTTGACAGGCAACCTTGATATAAGGTCAGGCAACGAGGGCATGGCTTTTGATGCACAGTTTGACTTCGAAATTAACAATCATGGCAATACTACCATTGAAGCCGAAAATTTCGGCATACATTTTATACACGGAAGGGATAATATAATAAATAATATGTCAACAGGCTCTATTAATATAGGACCGTCCGTTCACTTCGCCGTAAGTTTTGATAACATGATCGCAGGCAAATTTAACAACTACGGTAATACTACCATTGACGCTAGCCATTACGGCATAGCTTTTGTAAAGGGAGAGAATAATATAGTAAATAATATGTCAACAGGCTCTATTAATATAGGACCGTCCCCTTTTTACTGTATAAAATTTGAGAATGCAACCGCCAGCGAATTTAATAATAATGGTAATGCTACCTTTGACGCTAGAAGCGCCGCCATATATTTTAATAATGGAAAGAATAATATAGTAAATAATATGTCCACAGGCATTATTAATATAGAATCAGAAGAGCGTTTTGGCATAAAACTTGAAAATGCAATCGATAGCAAATTTAATAATGACGGTAATATTATCATTGATAATACCTCTTACGGCATATACTTTGAAAGCGGAGAGAATAATATAATACATAATAGATCGACAGGCAGTTTTAATATAAAAATAGATGAAAACGGCGTAAGATTTGGTAATGCGATCGACAGTAGTTTTAAAAATGAAGGTAATACTACCATTATTGGCGCTAGTAAGGAAGGCATATATTTTTATGAAGGAGAGAATAATATAATACATAATATGCTCACAGGCATCCTTGATATAAAAGGAGATAAAAACGGCATAAAGTTTTATAATGCAATCGGTAGTAGTTTTAAAAATGAAGGTAATACTACCATTAACTTAAGAGATAGCGGAAGAGATCAAGGCATAAATTTTGATTATGGAGAGAATAATATAATACATAATACGCCAACAGGCAGCCTTGATATAACAGCCGACGATTACGGTATAAAGTTTTATAATGCAATCGGCAGTAGTTTTAAAAACGAAGGTAATACTACCATTAATAATAGCTATTACGGCATACATCTTGATCATGGAGAGAATAATATAATAAATAATATGGAGACAGGCAGTCTTGATATAAAAGCAAGAAAGAACGGTATGTTTTTTCTTGAACAGGCCTCCGCTGGATTTAACAATTATGGTAGTACCGCTATTGACGTCGAATCTTACGGCATATACGTTGAACACGGAGATAATAATATAATAAATAACGGAGAGACAGGCAGCTTTGATATAAAAACGAATTTTTACGGCATAAGATTTTATGGCGCAGGCGACAGTAGCTTTAAAAACTACGGTAGGACTACTATTGACGTCGGCTCTCACGGCATACGTTTTGATAGCTATAGCGGAGAAGATAATAATATAATAAACAACGGAGAGACAGGCATCCTTAATATAGCTTCAAATAAGGCGGGCATATATGCGGAAGGCGGCGGTAGCGAGCATATTATAAATAACGGTTATTTGTTCATCATTAACTCGGAAAGTAACGAAAGTATAAATCTTGGCGGCGGAGACGACTATTTTACCAATGCAGGAATATTGGATTTAAGCGGAGATATAAGCGGGGGAGAGGGCGAAGATACGTTTACTTGGGAAGGCGCGGGAACAAATACTTTTAATCAAGATATTATAAGCTTTGAAACAATCGATAAAAACGACGAAGGAACATGGAATTTAGAAGGGAAAATACTCGAATCAAAAAGAATTAATATCAATAAAGGAAAGTTTAATTTCCAAGACACTTTGAAAATAGACGGAGATTTAAATTTATACGGCTCCCTTGTAATAGACGTAAGCGATGCCGCCGTCGATTTTATTAATATTGACGGCAAAGCTAATATAGATTCGGGAAAACTAATAATAAGAACGCCCGCAAATTTAGATTTATCGAAAGACTGGATGCAGACAATATTAGAAGCCGGAACAATTGAAGGAGAATTTGTTTCCTATTCCGATGACTCTTCGGATTATGACTTTTTGGTTGATTACAATGACAATAATATAACTTTACGATTTATAATCGCCCCTGATGAAATAGGCGATCGAATTATAAATTCTGCCGCTCATGCAAGCTTGAGTTTGTCGGATGTAGCGCACTATATATTATTAGGCATGTCTCAAACGCCTGGAATTATAGCTTCTCCGTTTAATTTTTATATTCCTTTTGATCAAGGCAATTCAAAATTATGGTCTTTGATTGTTGATAAAAATTATAATCGGAATATGAACCAACATATTGAAACAATAGGATTTGATACCCATATATTTGATAATTTTTTAATTGGAGCGGCATATTCAAACGGAGATATAACAACCGATGGCATAAATACGGAAAAGTCTGTATACTCCTTGTATGGCAAACTAAGATACGGCGGTTTTAACTTTTATGACGTTATTTCTCTCGATAGAAATAAAGGTTTGGTATCGGTTGATAATATATCGAATTATCTCGGCGCTGATTATATAATAGATTTAGGTATATTTAAGTTTATTCCGAAAATGGGTTTATTAACAATATACAATTCGGATAGTCATATAGTAAGCGCCGATGCAGGCGTTGAATTCAGGGCGGATATAACCGATTATTTAAAGTTGACTAACGAAATAAGATTTTCCGATGTTATTACAAGCAAAGAAACAAGCAAAGATTTTTTTAATAATCTAATAACAATCGAAACAGGTTTATATTTTAGATATAAAAAAATAACGCTCGGTTTAATATACTCCTTTTTAAGCGGCGGCGAAATATCTTCGGACTGGATAGGATTTAATTTTGTTTATCATTTTTAATAATTTATAAATTCGGGTCTTATATGTTTATATGGACTTCTTCCAAAAAAGCGGACAAGTTATAGGAATAGATAATAAGATAAAAAATTTAAAAGGGCGGAGTTTGTTACCTCCGCCCTTTTTTTGTTATCTATTTATATCCGTTATTTTTACTTTATTTCCATAGAAACCGGAAGCGCAACCCGAATAATTGTTTGTTACGGTTTACTTTTTAAAACAAATATTTCGCCGTTATGGGCTTCGATTATTCCTTATAACTAATTATCCCTTTACACTGTGAATACGTTGATAAAACTTCAATATTATTTTGTTGAAGTGATTTTTGATTAATTCTGGGGATATATTGCAAAAATTTTCGCCCTGTTTTTTCCCGGTTACTTTAACCGCTCCAACAACAACATCATCAATTTTATTAACGGCTTTTGTAGCCGTTCCGAGTCCTGTAGC
>JAOZTP010000191.1 GCA_029939135.1 Desulfobacterales bacterium | reverse complement strand
TCTATATCTATGTTTTTAAGATTATGCTGTCTTGCCCCTTTTACTATGATTTTATTCATTACTTTTATTTATCCGTAATTCTTTTTTGTTATTCAATTTATTTTCTGTTTATAATTTTAATTAAAAGATTTCTCCTCGCTGCGTTTGTTGCAATGATAAGCAAAGATAACATTTGTCAAAAGGAGAAAACAAAATAATTATTTTTTTTTCCGGTTAAGTATTCTTAATAATGAGCCTTTCCTCTGTTTATTTTTCAATTAAACGGGTTGAATAACTTTGATAAGCCGCAAGCTTAATCGCGGCGAATAAGCTTTTATGATTTGCTTTTCTTTTTCCCGCGATATCATAAGCGGTTCCATGAGCTACTGATGTTCTTATTATAGGAAGCCCTAATGTAGTATTTACTCCATCATTAAAATGTATCATTTTAAAGGGAATAAGCCCTTGATCATGGTATATTGATATAACGGCGTCATACTCTTTTTTTAATGCGCGGTAAAAAACGGTATCTCCTGGAATTGGTCCGAAAAGTTGGTATTGTCTTGATTCGGCAGCCTTTATTCCGGGTATTATTATTTTTTTTTCTTCGTCTCCGAACATGTTGTTTTCGCCCGCATGAGGATTTAAAGCCGCAATCGCAATTCTCGGTTTTTTTATTCCGAATTTTTCAATTAAGGCTTTACCTGTTATTCTAATTGTTTTTTCTATTTTATTTTTTGTAATTAAAGAGGGGACATTTTTTAAAGGAACATGTATTGTAACAAGAGACGTTTTTAATTTGTCTCCGTAAAACATCATTACATAATTTTTTGTTTTTGTTTTTTCGGCAAAGATTTCGGTATGCCCGTTATAGTTGTATCCTGCAAGATTCATTGCCTCTTTATTTATGGGGCAGGTTGCGACTCCGTCTATTTTTTTTTGTATTGCAAGTTTTGTCGCCTCTATTATGTATCTTATCATAGCTTCGGAAGTTTTATTATCTGGCTTTCCATAAACGGTTTTTTCATATGTAAGATCGGATAGGTTTATAATATCGATAGTTCCGAATTGATATTTGCCGTAAGCGGGGTCTTTTATGGGGTTGATTTTTATTTTGCTTGATACGATTTGTTTTGTTCCCTCGATTATATTTGCGTCTCCTATTATGAGCGGACGGCATTTTTTATATATGGATTCCTCTTGGACGGCTTTTAATGTTATTTCGGGTCCTATTCCTGTAGGGTCTCCCATTGTAACGGCTATTATAGGAAGGTTTTTTTTATTCATGGGCTTTAAGATTATATTTCCAACTGGCGTCTTATTAATCTGCATAAACTCTCTTTGATAAAATTTTTTCGTTTCACAATACGTCTATTGACAATTCTGCAGATTTGAAATTTTCAACCGGAATTGGCAATACTTCTTGCAACGTAAGCGCAAAAGCATCTTTAATATTAATTTTCAACTTCTCTAATGTCTCCCCTTGACTAAAAACGCCGGGAACTTCTTGAAGCTTACCAACATACCAACCGTCATCAATCCAATAATCCAAAGTAAAATTTTTAATCATGTTTCACCTCGTTATTTTAACTATTATGCTAACTTTTTTACAGCTTTCTCTCTTTATTTTATATAGATAATCTTTTTTCCATAAGCTTATCAAGAAAATTTTGCATATCCGAATAAAGATCAGCCTCAAAAGAAATATATTTTTCGGTTTTCGGATGTATAAAGCCGAGAGAATAGGAATGCAGCATTTGACGGGTTAATTCAAACGGCTGTTCCTTTTCTTTTGATTTGCGGGTATTATATATGGCGTCTCCCGCTACGGGATGTTTTATCGCCAATAGATGGACTCTTATTTGATGTGTTCTGCCTGTTTTGATTTGAACTTGAAGAAGCGAAAAATCCCCGTATTTTTCTTTAACTTTATAAGCGGTTTCGGCAGATTTGGAACGTTTTGTATCTGAAGCAATAAATTTTTTTCTATTTGCGGGATGCCTTGTTATCGGGATGTTGATTTTGCCGGAAGGCATGATGGGTTCGCCGTGAACTATTGCAAGATATTGTTTTTTAACTGTTCTGTTTTTAAACTGTAAAGCAAGCCTGTTATGGGCGTTGTCATTTTTTGCAATTACCATAATGCCGGTAGTATCTTTATCAAGCCTATGAACAATGCCGGGTCTTAATTCGCCGCCTATTCCTTCTATATCGGGGCAATGATATAGTATGGCGTTTGCCAATGTGTTTGAAGGGTTGCCGCAAGCTGGGTGGACTACGAAATTTGGCTGTTTGTTTATAACTATGATGTCTTTGTCTTCAAAGATGATTTTGATTTCTATGGGCTGGGGTTCCAATACGCTTTTTGTAGGCGGCGGGATATTGATTGATATTGTATCGTTTTGTAAAACTTTATAGCTTGGTTTTTTTATTTGTCCAGAAACTTTTATATTTCCGCTTTTTATTAGGTTTGATAGAAAGCTTCTTGAATGTTGAGAAGCCGCGGATGTTATAAAGGTATCGAGGCGAGTTCCAGCATTTTTAGGTAAAACCGTAATTATCTGTCCGGACATGTTATTTATGCAACGACTTCTTTATTACTTTTCGGGTTATTATTATCCTCTTTAATATCGTCTAACGGTAGTTCTGCAAATAGGGCTTCGATTTCAAATAACACATTTTTTTCATCTGTATTTTTAGCTATGGCAATTTCTTTTACAAGAAGGGAGTTTGCGGTATCAAAGAGTTTTCGCTCTCCAAAAGAAAGGGTTTTGGTTAGTTTTAATATGTAAAGGTCTCTGAAAACTTCGGCTACGCTTA
>JAOZTP010000072.1 GCA_029939135.1 Desulfobacterales bacterium | reverse complement strand
AGACATAATTAGCCAATATCAAAATTTCATCATGAGAGATGATTCCATCTTTTAACTTTAAATATTCTTTGTATTGTATGCCTTCTTTAAATTGATCAAAATAAGATTCGGAAACAGGCGCATCTTCAGGGCTTTTGATTTTAGATTCCGACTCATCATTTATTAAATTAATCAAAGAACTTTTCAATACTTTCTGAAAATGTTTTATATTATCCCACAAAAAATTATGAATGGTAGATACGAATAAATTTTTATGATTTACTCTCTCTTCAATCTCTCTTACGGCGGCATTTGTATAGGTCATACAGGCAATTCTATCGGTCGGATTTTCCGATATTACCTGTTTGATAACCTGCACTAATGAATATGTCTTTCCGCTGCCGGCGCCGCCGCTCAATAAAAAATTTTCGTCATTATCTATATGTTTAAATATTTTTTGAACTTCCGGCTCTAATTTTAATCTTTCTTCAACCATAATAATCCTTTTTCAATATAATCCGGTATTTTCCAGTTAGTAAATTGTTTTCCTTTATCGTCAGTTTCGCTATTTAACAGAATCTCTATAGCAAACGTCGGTTTTTTATCTATACATTTCTCTGATAGATCGTAAGCGTCTTCACTTGGGTCTGTAAGGTATTTTTTATTTTTCAAACTTTTGAAATTGTTTTTATCATCAGTAATAAATTCACGATTTATATGAAAAAAAGAATCTTCAAAACTTCTTGCGTAATAACCTTTTCCTTCTGAATTTTTTTCGTTTATTTGATATACGCAAAGCAAATGCCCTGTTTTATCTTTAACCCATTTTTTTCCGGGATTTTTTTTGAGCGTCATATCTTCCAATTTAGCTTTTTTAAAATAATCCAGTTCTTTTTCTTTTCCATAGAAAAACTTTAAAGAAGGGTTAGTTGTAATTACTGCATCCTCGTCCGCCACCTTACATTTTGTTCTATCGCGCTTTGCCGAATCTATATCAGTAATAATTAAAGATTTAACCCCGATGAAATCAATAAATTTTTCAAAAACTTGAGAGTAATTCCCAACCTCTATGATTGATATATTTTGAGAAAGCAATGGGTTTTCAGAATTATCCTGATCAATTTTTTTCATCATTGCCGGCAATAGAATCCTTTCGGTATCTCCTTCGATAAAAATTGCTTTATCTGCAAAAAACAATTCCGCTCTATGAAGCGTTAGGTACTGTTTCAAGAATTTATAATTTTGTTTTTCAGCTTCATCTTTATGTTCCTTTTCCAAACCTTTTAAATTTTTCGCTATAACGCTATTTTTTTCTATTTTTAAGTATTTGATGTCATCAAAATCACTTTCCGCTACAATGTGAGAAGAATGAGTGCTAATAATATACTGCAAATCTCTTTTTTCTCCATCATCTCGAATTATTCCGTCTTTTAATAACGTTTTTATATTGTTGATAAATATATACTGCATTTGAGGGTGTGTGTGAGCTTCCGGCTCTTCAATAAAAAGTATATTAATATCCGCAGGTTTTTCGTCTTTCTTTTTTTTAAATTTATTCAATAATATTTCTATCTCAAAAATCATACTTATTAAGTTCATATAGCCTAATCCATTATAACTTTCGGGCAAATCATGCTTGTCGTCATGCTCATACATAACAGTTGTATTCCCCTCTAACAGTTCTTTATGCTGTAATGTTGAAGTTATTTTAATTTTTGTATCATTTGGCTTAATTCCTCCAAGGTTTTTAACTTTTTCTATGACATCCTGAAATATATCTTTGTAAATTCCTCCTAATTTTTCATCCGTGTCGCTCAAAGCGTCTTTAAATTCTTCAATTCCATTTTTCTGTCTTTCATCGGCTTCTATTTTTCTATAAATCTTTGAGGATAGCAGAGATAAAGACTTGCCGGATTCTTTATTGGAAACATCCCTATCGGCGTTAATATATTGATAATTAATTACATCTTTGAGCGCTTTTTCTTCTTTTTTCAAGTCAATAAAAACGTCCTCATTTTCTTTCTTATCTTGAATGTTAAATTCGATTGTTTTTTTATTTGTGCAAAAATAATTTGAATGTTTTTTTTGAAGAAAATAATCTAAATCGCTATTAGCCTTTTTTTGTGTTTTCTTATCTTGAAATTCATTAAAATCCGCTTGTAACTGTTCGAGCTTATCTAACGGCAAAATATATTCAAATAAAAGAACTATGGTTTTATTATCCGGGTCTAAATCCATCATCAACTTGCTAATATTAGCAAGATTGTCATTTTCATTATACTCAATAAACAATTTTAAAGTTATGCCAACCGGCTTATATTCTTTCTCTGTTGCCTCTGACATAGGTTTTTCAATTAGTTTTTCCGCAATTATTTTTTCCGATAATTAAAGATAGCTCATCTTCCAGATCAATATCAAAATCTTTTAATAGCCTGTAGTTTTTAACTTTAATTTTTGAAATTTTCATTATGTTTCCTTTTAAATGGATGAAAAACAGAATAAATAGTCTAAAAGAAAAATGTAAGACCTTTGCGCAATTTTCTATTTTGCTCATTTTCGGCGTTGCGCTAAAATTTTTTTTCGAGCGAGTATAAAAAAAACGATAGTTAAAAAGAAAAAAGCGGAGAGGCTGCAGGCAACCTCTCCGCTTTTCTATTAGAGGCAAACTTTTTATTTTTTGCCATACATAATTAGTATGGGACTCGCCACAAACACGGAAGAATATGTTCCTACCAATACTCCGATAATCATAGCAAAAGCAAAATCGTGAATGATTCCTCCTCCGAATATAAACAGGGAGGTTAAAACAAGCAGGGTTGTCAAAGAGGTAAGAATTGTTCGGCTTAATGTTTCATTAATGCTTTTGTTTATTATATTTTCGAGGCTTTCTTTGCGAGATTTTTTTAAATTTTCTCTTATTCTGTCAAATACTATTATGGTATCGTTGAGAGAATAGCCTATTATGGTAAGAATAGCCGCAATGATCGGAAGGGTAAACTCTTTACCTAATATTGAAAATATGCCTACGGTTATAAGTACATCATGTATTAACGCAACTGTAGCCCCCATCGCATATTTTAAGCGTAGCATCCAAAATAGTATTAAGCTGATGATAAACGCCGCGATTATAAGGAGCGGTATGCCTGTTTTAAAAAGGGATAGTCCGTAAACGGTTCCCATTAAAGTGCCCGCTACAACTCCGCTTAGTATCCATTTCAATTCGAATCTGCCAGAAATGTATATTGTAATAAATAGAATTGCATAAAATATTGCAAAAAGCGCTTTTTCTCTTAATTCTTTTCCTATCTGAGGTCCTACCGCCTCTACCCGTCTTATTTCGGCTTTATTATCGGAAAAGGTTTTTAAGGCATTCTGAAAATTTGTTCCGAATTCTTCATCTATTATTTCGGCATTTGTTCTGATTAAAAATTCGTTATCTTTTTGATCTCCGAATTCCTGAACCGAAGGTTTATCAAAATTTATAGCCTTAAGAGTTTTATTTATTTCTTTGACGGTTATGCTTTTTTCAAATTTTACTTGTATAATTGTGCCGCCCGCAAAATCGACTCCGAGTTTGGGACCGCCTTTTATAATTAAGGAGGCTATGCCGAGTAGTATCATTATACAAGAAATCGTAAAGCCTATTTTTTTTTTTGCTATAAATCCAATATTTGTATTCGGCTTTATAAACCGCATTTATTGATCCCTTCCTTTTTTTAGTATTTTTTATTTTATAAAGCGGGTAAAAAAAGCGGCTTTATAAAGTATATTGCATAAAAATGGCAAAAAGTTTGATTATCCTATGCTGAATTTTTTTATTTTAAGTTTTATGATCATATAATCGAATATGAGTCTCGAAAGGATAAGTGCCGTAAACATACTCGCCAAAACTCCTAAACTTAAAGTAACTGCAAACCCTTTAACCGGACCTGTTCCAAATTGAAATAAGACTAACGCCGCAATAAGCGTGGTAATGTTTGCGTCTAAAATGGTAAGAGATGATCTGTCGAATCCGGCTTTGAAAGCTGCGCTTGGAGGTTTGCCGGTTGCAAGTTCCTCTCTTATTCTTTCATAAATTATTACGTTGGCGTCTACCGCCATGCCTATGGTAAGTATGATTCCGGCTATGCCCGGCAATGTTAGCGTGGCTTCAAAAGCGGCAAGCCCTGCGGCTATTAAAAGCATGTTGAACATAAGAACTATATTTGCAACCAAACCTGCAAACACGTAATATATCAGCATAAAAGCTATTACTATTAATCCGCCTATATATACGGACAAAAGTCCTTGTTTAATCGAATCTGAACCTAAAGAGGGACCTACGGTTCTTTCTTCTATTATTTTAACCGGAGCTGGAAGCGCGCCGGCTCTAAGTGCTATGGCAAGGTCGCTGGCGTCTTCGGTAGTAAAGGAGCCTGTAATCCTTGCGGCTCCGCCGCTTATTTTTTCCTGGATTACGGGCGCGGAATAGATTTTGTTGTCCAATACTATTGCAAGGCGTTTTCCAATGTTTGCTTCGGTTATTTTGGCAAATATTTTTCCGCCTTTTTTATCAAAATTTATGGAAACGTAAGATTCGTTATATTGAGAATCTATTTGAACTTTTGCGTCCGTAAGATACGCGCCTGTAAGAAGCGCCTTTTTTTTGACAAGATAAGGAGTTTTGATAGCTCTGTTGGTATCAGGATTTTCTTTTATCTGATATAGCAGTTCCGAATCAGGGGGTATTGTTCCGGTTAATGCGGAATTTATATCGCCTGTTTCGTTAAGAAGTTTAAACTCCAAAAGAGCGGTTTTTCCTATAAGTTTTTTTGCTCGTTTGACGTTTTTTACTCCGGGCAGCTGTATCAAAATATTTTTTTCGCCCTGCATGCGTATATCCGGCTCGCTTACTCCGAATTGATCTATCCTGTTTCTTATTGTCTCCAATGCCTGACGAACCGCCATATTTTTTATATGTTGAGCCTCTTTGTCCGGAAAATTTATATCAAGGTAGGTAAATCCGTTTTTGGTTTTTTGATTAAGAAGTCTCATATCTTTATAATTGTCGTCTAAAAATTCTTGAAGCTTTTTAAAATTTTCGCTTTCTTCCCTGATCTTAAAAGATATTTTTCTATTATCCGTTATACTAATATTTGCAGGATATATTTTTTCGGCTCTAAGCTCGTCTCTTATTTGATTATATATATTTTCCAAGGCGCTTTCCAAACTTTTATCCGTATCTACGGAAAGAACAAGATGCATTCCGCCTTGCAGATCAAGCCCGAGATTGATTTTTTTGTAGGGCCATAATCCTGTTTTGAAGGTTGGGATCACATATAATAAAGCCGATAGAAAAACCGCGGAGACAATAACGGTTCTTAATAAGAGTCTATTCAATCTAAGATACCTTTACCCTTTCTTCTTTTTATCTTGAGGAGGCAAAGCGCCGGCATTTCCGTTTATTAAAGCCGCAATGCTGCCTCTGTTTATCTGTATGGTTACTCCTTCGGAGATTTCCACAGTTGCAAAAGACGGGTCTATTGCGGTAATTTTGCCGTGAATTCCGCCCCCGGTTATAATTTGATCGCCTGATTTAAGCCCTGCTATCATCTCTTTATGCTCTTTTGTTTTTTTCTGCTGCGGTCTTATTAAAAGAAAATAAAAAACTACAAACATAAGTATGAGCGGTATAAAAGCCGTAAATCCTCCTCCAGATCCCGCGGCGCCTCCGCCAGCCTGTCCCATTGCGTAAGCCGTATTTATAAACAAAATTTACCTCCTAATAAAAATTTTTCCGTTTTAATTTATACGATTATCAGTTTTTTTTAACCTTTAACCGTTTCTTAAAAAAATGTTTTGATACTCTATTTATTTTTACGTGTCAAATCTATTCAACATTACCCGATTCCTGATAAATTATTTTAAAATCGTCGCAATTCATCGCATTGTCGCATTCGATACTAATCGATATATTTCTTATATCCTCTAACTCAATAATATCTTTTCTTTTTTTATTAAGCAGATACTCCGCCGTTTTTTTCGGAAGAATGCATTTTACCGCGCCGCTTTTCTTTTTAAGGGTATCTAAATTAAGTCTTCTTAAAAAACTTAATCCTAATGTCTCTTTTGAAGGGACAAGCCCTTTCCCGTTACAATGTCTGCATGTTACAAGGCTGCCGAATTCAATCGAAGGTCTTATTCTTTGTCTTGACATCTCCATTAATCCGAACATAGAGATATTTCCGACTTTTGTTTTTGCTTTATCTTTTTTAAGGCATTTTTTCATCTCTCTTTCTAATGCGGATTTATTCTTTTTTTCTCTCATGTCTATAAAATCTATTACTATTAATCCGCCCAAATCTCTTATTCTAAGCTGTTTTGCTATTTCTTGAGCGGCTTCCAAATTTGTCTGCGTTGCAGTTTCTTCCACGGAATGTTTTTGAGTCGCTTTACCGGAGTTTACGTCAATAGCCACGAGCGCTTCGGTCTGACCGATTACGATTGAACCGCCGGATTTTAGTTTTACAAAATTTCTGTAAACGGAGGCTATCTGATCTTCAAGCTGGTATTTAGTAAATATAGGTTTTAATCCAGCATATAATTTTACGATTTTATTATGTTTGGGAGAGATAAGATTAATAAAATTTTTTATTTCGTCAAAAATAATAGGATTGTCTATAAGTATTTCCGAAACGTCGTCCGTAAAGGAATCCCGTATAGCTCTTAAAGCGACATTGCTTTCTTCGTAAAGAAGGCAGGGAGCCCCCTTTTTTTTTATTCCCGCTTTAATATCGCGCCAAATACGCATAAGATAACGAATATCTTTTTCTATCATTGTTTTTGTGTAGTTTATAGAGGCGGTTCTTATAATTACTCCGAAATTTTTCGGAAGTTTTATATTGTTTACGATAGCTTTTAAACGTTCTCGCTCTTTTTCTCCTTCGGTTTTGCGGGATATGGAACGATTGCTACTGCCCGGCATAAGAACGGCGTAACGCCCTGCAAGACTTACAAAAGTAGTAAGCGCGGCGCCTTTTTTCATAATTCTGTCTTTTACTATCTGAACAATAACTTCCTGCCCCGGTTTTAAAAGCTTATCAATTGTTTTTTTTCCGGCGTCCGCATCCGCAAAATAATCTTGATGTATCTCTTCGAGTTGTAAAAAACCGTGTCTTTCGCCTCCGTATTCTATAAACGCCGCCTGAAGACTCGGCTCTATTCTTACTATCGTTCCTTTATAAATATTCCCCTGCGTTATTTTTTGTGCGGCAGTCTCTATATTAAATTCTTCCAATAACCCGTCTGCAACCTTTGCGACTCTGCATTCTTCCGGATCAATGGCGTTTATTAAAATCTTTGTATCCATATTAGGCATGTTTCCTATTCATATAATATTTTTCTCTCTTTTTATAATGGTTGTAATTTTTCCATAACGCTTTTATGAAATTTTTCTTGCCGCGTTCGTCAAAATGACATGGAAAAAATCGTTAATAAATTTAATTAAAGTTTAGACAATTAATCATTTTTTATCTTAAATCAGTCATAGAGGTTTTTGGGGTAAACTTTATAGTTAAGTTAACAAAAAATATAAGTCATTTTTTTTTAACTTAAAATAAAAAATAATCGAAAAGTATTTTTTTAAAGCATTAATACTCTATAATCTTTGACTTGACAATATATTAAAAATTTATATAGATATATCTCTTAAATTCTAATCTTTGCCATTGGTGGGATTGGTTTTTTTTCCTTTTTGTCTCTTATCTCGGAGCGCAGGCGAATTAGCTCCGCTTGCGTCTAAAATTTAAGCCGAAGTGGCGGAACTGGTAGACGCGCTAGGTTCAGGGTCTAGTCGGAGTATTTCGGTGGGAGTTCGAATCTCCCCTTCGGCACCATTTTTAAAACAAAAAAGCCTTGTTCCAAAAGAATAAGGCTTTTTTGTTTTATATAGCGTTAAAAGATATGTATATTTTTTGATGTGATTATTAAAATAAGAAAAAAAGTGCCTGTTAAAAATTTCTATTAATATTTTTAATAATTATCCGGTTTTTTAATAATTTTTTTAAAAGTTTTTATAACGTGTTGTAATGCCAAACCAATACTAACTATACCTGCAATGCTTAAATGAATTCGCCATGCTTCAGGCAAGTTAGCCGGTTTTCCTTCTAAAGCCGCTTTAATAAGTTCATATCCTGCAAATGCTCCATAAAAAGCTAAAGCAATAATTACATTGTTAATCGGCTTAATACTTTTTTGTATTGCGAGCTCAATTATCAAAAAAATAGATACGCCGCCTACAGCAAAGATAATAGCGTATGCCGTAGAATCAAAGGGCATTACCCGACTCCTTTCGCCTCTTTTCCTAACAACCCTCCGACAATACCGCCGATTATAGCTCCTACCGGACCGCCTATAGAAGCGCCCAGAGCTGCGCCCCCTATTAATCCTACAGCCGCGCTTGTAGAGCCGTTCGTTTCGGAACTTTGGGAAGTAATAGGCGTTTTACAGGAATGACAAACAGCCTCGTTTAAATTTTTATCGTGCGGAATATCGTTGACCGCTCCGCATTTTATGCATTTATATGTCATTTTTCTCGCCCCGTTTTTGCAATATAGATAGTAAATTATTATACATCTAAAAACGAATACTTATTTACTATCATAAAAAGCTATTATATAAAAGCAAAAAGGCGCGGCGGATAAAACTTAACCTGATAGATTTATTAATTGTAGCTGTTCGCCTCATAAGTATCCGTATCTATCAAAATTTTTTATTTTGCTTGATTGTTCCGAGCGAATTATTGATTTTTTAATTTATTATTCGGATATTTGCTTTGTTGGAAAATTGATATTGATTAAAGAGAGGAGGTTGTAAATGAAAAAGAAGATTTTTATTATGGTAGGATTCTGTATTATTTTATCCGGCATAGCTTTTGCATCTCCTAAGTATATCGCCGCAAAAGGTATATCTTCCGTTATGGAAAAATTTGCGCAAGAGTTAAGGGCGGAAATAGAAGTCAATTTTAAAGCAAAAAAATGATAGTTATAAAGTAATGCCGAAAAGTTAGATATGTCCTGTGAAAACGGCAATATTTTACCCCGAAAAAATAGGAATAAATAACGCGAATATAACCGAAACTCAGTTGACTAAATAGTAAGCTTGTGTTATACGCCGATAGTTTTTATTATTGACCGTTAAAATTATAAGGTCTGTATATATGAAAAAAGAAACGCTGCGGGCAATGAAAGACTTGGCTTATTACAGCAGCCTCGGATTATCCGTTGCGCTTTCCATTTTTATAGGATTGGGAGTAGGGGTTTATCTTGACAGATATGTTTTTAACACTACTCCTTTATTAACTTTTATTTTTTTAGGACTTGGAATAGCGGCGGGTTTCAGAAATATATGGCTCGCCATTAAAAAATCTAAAAAACAATAGAATATAACCAATTATGAATATTTCGGAACGCCTTTTAAAATTCGTTACAAGATCAAACTGGGTTTTGTTTATTATAGCCGTTCTTTTCGGTTTTGCAATTATGCCTTCTGGCTTTGCGAGAGGCATTTTTTTCGGAGGTCTGATTGTAACCGTAAATTTTCATCTGCTTTACAAAGCCTTAAAAAAGGCTTTTACTCCTCCTAATATTTCAAATCATAAAGTCGTATTATTTAAATACTATATCCGCTTTACAATAAGCGGTATTATTATTATTGTTCTTATTTCAAAAAAATATGTAGATCCGCTGGGTCTTATTGCCGGTTTATCGGTAGTTGTGGCAAGCATAATGCTTGCGGTATTATGCGAGCTTAAAAAAATTATTTTCAAGGAGGCAACGTAAGGTGGTACATCCATATCTTTTTTTAGTGAAACTGTTTGAATTATTTGGTCTCGGAGATTTTGCCAGTAAGTACCCGCATGTAATTTATATGTGGGCGGTTATGCTTCTTCTTATAGTATTCGGAATAATAGCTACTAAAAGCATCAACATTATTCCGGGAAAAGCGCAAAACCTGTTTGAAATATTAGTATCTGGAATAGAAGACTTTATGGTCAGCGTAACCGGAGAGGCAGGCAGGTGGCTTTTTCCATTAGCGGGAACCGTATTTATTTTTATTTTTATAAGTAACCTTATAGGACTTGTGCCGGGGTTCTTTCCTCCTACGGCAAGTATTAACACTACGCTTGCATGCGCTTTAACGG
>JAOZTP010000190.1 GCA_029939135.1 Desulfobacterales bacterium | reverse complement strand
CCAAAAATTTATATCTTACTCTTTTTTTGATAAAAAGTTCTTTATTAAAACCAACCTATTAACTTATATGTTTAAAAGTTTCAAACCAAAAGGAATTTTGTTATTTATAAATCCCTTGTTTTTTATTTCCTTTTATGTAAAAAAGTCAAACTCGTATAATGCTTGTTGCATTTATTATATAAGCAAAATATATATAAAAACCGTTTATGATGGCGCCGTAAAAAATAGAGGCTTTTTTAAAAGAAAGAAACGGCTTAACAAGATAATTATTCTATAAAAACAGAATATTAAATTATTTATGAGGGAAGATAATGAAAATTAAATCCTTTTTTATATTTCTATTATTATTTATGACGCCAGCCTTAATTTTTACGGGCTGTTCTTTTAATAAAAAGATAGCGGGCGCGATTCCGGGTTGGGAATCTGGCGGTAAAGATTTGAAAAAAAGGATAGCGGTTATTTTTAAGGATAGCGGTTCAAAAAGCGATATAAAACAGATTATATATAAAGTTAAAGAGAATTTTTTGCCGGAAATTTCGGAAGACTGCGACGATATAATTTTACTACGGGATGAAAAAGGGACTATTGCCTCCGAGTTTTTAAATCTTCCGGTTTTATATTCAAACAATTATGATAATCTTTTTCTTGTGCCTGCCGGCAGACGTCTTGGGCTTGACGCCGCGGTTTTTATAAGCGCGGATATTGTAAGCAGAAGAAGAGCTGTCGGATTTTTCATGTTTAAAAAATATGTAAACTTTAGCGTTGTCGAGGTTAAAGCTACGGTTTATGATATGGAGACCGGAGCAAAACTTTTGGATAAGGTTTTTTCGGACGAAGTAGAAAGAGAATATGATGATTTCATCGAAGTATCAGTAGAGGAAAGCCAGATCGATTTTTCGGAATATGAAGAGGTGATTATAGATATTGCAGAGGATGCGGCGGAAGAGGTTTGCGAAGTAATAGAAGCGGAAGAATGGAAAGGTTACCTTATAAAAAGAGATAAAGATAAAGCGATTATTTCTGCGGGAAATCAAGCGGGATTAACCGAAGGGGATATTTTAAATATTTATGACGCCGCCTCTACCATTAAATCTTTGGATACGCAGCATTTTTTTATACCAGGCAAAAAGATAGGCACATTACGGATAACCTCTGCTGATCAAGAAGCGTCTCAAGCGGTTATTCTTTCAGGCGAAGATAATATTTCGGCGGGCAATATAGTTAAATATGCAAAATAGGTTAATTCTATCCCATTCTGTTTTTTTTATGTTTTTTATAAAGATATGAAACTTTAATAATAAAGGGGTTTATCGCTTTGATTAAAATAACGGGTTTTTTATTTGGGCTATAAATTTTATAATAGAAATTATAAACATGGTAAATCATCTTAATAAGTCAATAAAAAGTAGGGGGTTAAGATTTGTACGGTTTAAATGCTATCGCCACACATAACGGATGGGCTATATCCGCTTTGGGCATATCCATTGTTTTTATGGGATTGATATTTTTATCATGCGCGGTTCAACAGCTGCATAAAATTTTGAAAATATGGGATGATAGAAAATTGTATATTCAAAAATTAAGCGGCATTAAAAAAACTTACGTTAAAGAGGATATTGACGAGATTGAAACCCCTATAGATATGGATGAAGCCGAACGGAACGTAAGGCTTCTGACAAAGGTTATAGGAGGCGAGCCTTTTTCGTTGCCAAAGCTTATTTATATAGCTAAAAAAAGAGGGCTTAAATCTCCTTATTTCACCATAGATAAGCTCTTAAAAGCGGAAGCTATAATTGCCGACGGAAACGGTTATTTTATATGGAGTGAATCTGAAAGAAGCGATTAATTTTAGATTAGTAAAGGATTTTTGATAGAAAAATGGAAGAAATGTTAATGCAATTTTTGTCTAATACCGGCTATGCAATGGCGGATTATAGACATCTAATAATGATTTGCGTAGGATTGATATTTATTTATCTCGGCATAGCTAAAGATTACGAGCCTCTTTTGCTTGTGCCTATAGGCTTTGGAATATTAGTGGGCAATGTTCCGGTATTTAAAGGGCTGGGGCTTAGCATTTACGAAGATACCAGCGTGCTTCATTACCTTTATCAGGGCGTAACTAAGGGCATTTATCCGCCTTTAATCTTTTTGGGCATCGGAGCTATGACAGATTTATCTACAATGCTTGCCCGTCCGGTTTTAATGCTTTTGGGAGCGGCGGCTCAAGTAGGTATTTTTGCAACCTTTCTTGGCGCTCTCGCCCTTGGATTTGCGCCTAACGAGGCGGCTTCAATAGGCATTATAGGAGGAGCGGACGGACCTACGGCTATATTTTTAACCGCTAAACTCGCCCCGCATCTTATAGGTCCCATAGCAATAGCCGCTTATTCTTATATGGCTTTGGTTCCGGTAATTCAGCCGCCTATTATGCGGCTTTTAACCACTCGTAAAGAACGTTTGATCAAAATGGACGAACCGAGAGTGATAAGCAAAAGAGAGAAAATAATATTTCCTATAATCGGCTTTTTATTATGCTGTTTTCTTGCTCCGGCGGCGCTGCCGCTTCTGGGGATGCTTTTTTTTGGAAACATTTTAAAGGAATCCGGAGTAACGGAGCGTTTGGCTAGAACCGCAAGAAATGCGGTAATCGATACGGTAACAATCCTTCTCGGTTTAACCGTGGGGGCAAGCACTCAGGCGGATATATTTTTAACGCATCAGTCCGTAGAAATTTTTATTCTCGGAGCGCTCTCCTTTGGCGTCGCCACCTCGTCGGGACTTTTATTTGCAAAATTTATAAATATTTTTTTAAAGAATAAAATAAATCCATTA
>JAOZTP010000189.1 GCA_029939135.1 Desulfobacterales bacterium | reverse complement strand
TTTAACTGGCGCGCCCGGCAGGATTCGAACCTGCGGCCTGCGGATTCGAAGTCCGACGCTCTATCCAGCTGAGCTACGGGCGCATGTCGCAATAAGAAGAAATGGGGTGAGTGAAGGGACTTGAACCCTCGGCCACCAGGGCCACAACCTGGAGCTCTACCACCTGAGCTACACCCACCATAACGAAAAAATCTATATAGCAGGTTTTTTTTTATTATCAAGTAAAATTTAAATTTCGGCGCATAACTTCGTGGTTTGCCCAATTTCTGCGTTGGATAACAATTTTTAAGCCTCGAAATACTCCATTTACCCTCTCTGCGCTTGTCGAGATGGCAAAAAAAAATAACATCCGTAACAATGACGCTGTTATTAGGGGATAATCGAACGGCTTCTTTATACAAGCAAAGATAACATTCGTAAAAATAAGAAGCCTGTTTTGTTGAGCAAAGCGAGAAATCCCTTAAATATCTTTAATAACGGGCGTTTTCTCTTTATCTTTATATATAAAAAGAGGGACTCTTGCGATTAAACAAAAGCCCCTCTTTTTTAATAAAACGAATTTATTTATTTACCCGCCATATCTTTTAAAAGCGCATAGTTGCTTTCTATCTCTTTGCCAAGTTTTTCTCTAAGTTTTTTGGATTCTTGCGGGAAGGTTTTTTTCAGAATTTCGTATCTGTTTTCTCCGCTTAAAAATTCGTTTATTGTTCCGTCCGGCTCTTTTGATTCGAGTATAAAAGGATTTTCTCCTTTATCGGCAAGAAGCGGATTATATCTATAAAGAGGCCAATAACCGGAAGCAACCGCAAGTTTCGCCTCTTCCTGAGATTTTCCCATGCCTTTTTTAATGCCCTGATTTATACAAGGGGCGTAACATAATATTATGGATGGTCCGGGATACGCCTCAGCCTCCATGAAGGCTTTTAATGTCTGCTGTTTATTAGCTCCCATAGAAATGGACGCCACATAAACGTAACCGTAGGTCATAGCGATTCTACCGAGATCTTTTTTGCCGGTTTTTTTGCCGGAAGCCGCAAATTTTGCCACCGAGCCGGTAGGAGTCGCCTTTGAAGATTGCCCGCCGGTATTTGAATATACTTCCGTATCCATTACCAGAATATTTATATCATCTCCCGAAGCGATTACATGATCTACGCCTCCGAAACCTATATCATAAGCCCAGCCGTCTCCTCCGAACGCCCAGATTGATTTTTTTACAAAAAGATCCCCCATAGAATATATTTTGCCAAGCAGATCGTTTTTAGGCTCGGAAAGAATAAGATATTTTATCAAGTCTCCATGTTTTTTGGATTCTTCGGCGTTATCTTTGCCGGATAGCCAGCCTTCAAAAGATTCTTTAAGTTTTGGCGAAATGTCTGTTTTTACGGCTTCGGTTATAAGATGCGCAAGTTTTTCTCGTCTTGCTTCTACCGCAAGCCCCATTCCGTATCCGAATTCTGCAGCGTCTTCAAAAAGGGAATTGCCCCATGCAGGTCCGTGTCCCTCTTCATTTACGCAATAAGGGGTTGAAGGAGCGGAGGCTCCCCATATTGAACTGCAGCCGGTAGCGTTGGCTATTATCATTCTTTCGCCGAAAAGCTGGGTTAATAGTTTTACATAAGGGGTTTCGCCGCATCCCGCGCATGCGCCGGAAAACTCCATAAGAGGTTTTTTAAACTGGCTTCCTTTAACCGTGTTCTTTTTAAAGATATTATCCTTAAGGGGTATTGTAACGGAAAAATTATAATTGGATATTTCTAATTCGGTTTGAGTTTCAATAGGTTTCATACTCAAAGCCTTATTCTTCTTTTTGCCCGGGCATATATCCGCGCAGTTTCCGCAGCCCTGACAATCAAGAGCGTTAACCTGTATTCTGTAAAGGTAATCTAAATTTTTTACCTCTTTGCCTATTGCGGGTATTGTTGCAAATGAAGCGGGCGCTTCTTTCAACTCTTCTTTTTCCGCAAGTATGGGAATGATTGCGGCATGCGGACAAACAAAAGCGCACTGATTGCATTGAATGCAGTTTTCCATGTTCCATTCCGGAACGTTGATTGCGACTCCTCGTTTCTCATACATAGATGTGGCGGTAGGGAAAAGTCCGTCCGGCGAAAAGGAGCTTACGGGAAGCGTATCCCCTTTTTGAGCAAGTATCGGTTGCATAACTTCGGATACAAATTCGTTTTCGTTGCAACAACAAGAACCGTCTTCATGTTCTCCGCAGCAGCATGAATTATCCTCTTTAACCGTTAGATTTTTCCAAGAAGCCGGTATTTTAATCTCTTTTATATTGGATAAGGTTTGGTCAACCGCGGCTATGTTCATGTTTACAATTTTATCCCCTTTATTGCCGTAAACATTTTTAATTTCTTTTTTTAAAAAGTTTATAGCCTCTTTAAAGGGCAACACGTTTGCAAGTCTGAAAAATGCGGTTTGCATTATCATGTTGATTCTGTTGCCAAGCCCTATTTCCGAGGCTATTTTAACCGCATCTACAGTAAATACTTTTATTTTGTTGTCGGCTATTCTTTTTTTCATGTAGGCGGGAAATTCTTTTGTCATATCTTTTGCCGTCCAAGGCGAATTTATTAAAAATGTTCCGCCATTTTTTATTCCTTCAAGCAGATCGTATAGCCGGACATAATTGTTTTTATGGCATGCAACGAAGTCGGAAGAGTTTACAAGATATGTAGATTGTATAGGCTCTTTTCCGAAACGAAGATGAGATACTGTAATGCCGCCAGATTTTTTGGAATCGTAAGCAAAGTAGCCTTGAGCATACATGTCTGTGTTATCGCCGATTATTTTTATTGCGGTTTTGTTTGCGCCTACGGTTCCGTCCG
>JAOZTP010000188.1 GCA_029939135.1 Desulfobacterales bacterium | reverse complement strand
GCTGCTCCGATTCTCGCGTTCCCGTGGAATTAATATTAGACGCCGGAATAATGGATATTTTTGTGGTGAGAATAGCCGGAAATATCTGCCACAATAACGAAATAGGCACTATAGAATACGGGTTAACATATGTTCATACTCCTCTCTTGGTAATATTGGGGCATACTCAATGCGGAGCGATAACCGCGGTAACTCATGCTTTACAGGGCAAGGAACAGAAGTTAGCCAAAAATATTCCTCATCTTGTGGATAATATAATTCCGCCGGTTAAAAAAACATTCGAACGGCATCCCGATTTAAGCGGCGAGGAGATAATTCCGTACGCCATAGAGGAGAATATATGGCATGTAATAGAAACAGTTTTTATGAGAAGTCCGGTAGTAAGACATTTTGTGGCGGACGGCAAAGTTAAAGTGGTAGGAGCTATGTATGACCTTGCAACAGGTAAAATAGAATGGTTTCCTTTTGTCAAAACAGACGAAATTCTTGCGAAAGTGGAAGCTTCGCCGGATAAAGAGATAGAGCCATTTGCAAGCTAAAAAAAATTTGCATAATTTTTTGTTTTGTCTCGCAAGGGCATTTAAATCGGTTTTCGTATAAAAATATTTTATTCGACGTTCAAATTAAGCAAAACAAGGTTTTTTTATACGGAAATCAAATTAATTCTTGACACTTTATATAAATAAAGGATATACGCTTTTTTGCATTTGAAGTTCGGGCGGGTAGCTCAGCTGGGAGAGCACCGGCCTTACAAGCCGGGGGTCACAGGTTCGATCCCTGTTCCGCCCACCACTTCAAAAGCAAGCCTTAATTATGCGGGGGCGTAGTTCAGTTCTGGTTAGAACGCCGGCCTGTCACGCCGGAGGTCGCGAGTTCGAGTCTCGTCGCTCCCGCCATTTTGCAAGCACATCTTATTCTCCTCAATCATTGTCATAAGATTATAATTAAAATAAAAAGCTATAAAGTTTTAAGCTTTAAGCAAATTCTTTATAGATATTTTATAACAACAGATTGAAATATTGACTTTACAATTATAACCTAATAATTTAAACGAGCTTTTATAAAAAAAAAGATTTCTCGGTTAAGTAAATATTATGCCTAAAAAAAAAGTAAAAAAAAAAAAGGATATTAAGAAAAAAAGAGTTAAAAAAAAGTCCTTCTCATCTATGTTGCTTACTTTTTTTATCAAACTTTTTGTTATACTCGTCGCTGCCGGCGTTTTTGTCGGCTCCGCTTTTTTATATTTTTATATTATAAAAGACCTTCCTAAAATATCATCTCTTGCAGACTATAAACCTCCGATTGTTACTACGATTTATTCGGATGATAACAAAACAATAGGCGAATTTTACAAAGAAAAAAGAATTGTAATACAGTTATCCGATATGCCTCAAAAGCTTAAAGAGGCTTTTATTGCGTCGGAAGATTCGAGGTTTTACAGGCATAAAGGCGTAGATTTTATAAGCGTTATAAGAGCTTTTTTAAAAAATATAAAAGCCGGAACAATAGTTCAAGGCGGCAGCACAATTACGCAGCAGATAACAAAATCCTTTTTTCTTACGCCTGAAAGAAGCTATATCAGAAAAATAAAAGAGGCTTTTTTAGCGTATCGTATTGATAAAAGATTTACCAAAGAGCAGATACTCTATTTATATTTAAATCAGATATACTTAGGGCATGGAGCTTACGGAGTGGAGGCTGCGGCTAATAATTATTTTAGAAAAAGCGTCAAGGAGCTAAACCTTGCGGAATGTGCAATGTTAGCTGGGCTTCCTCAAGCGCCAAGCAGATACTCTCCGTTTAGAAACATTAAAAAGGCAAAGGCAAGGCAAATTTATGTATTAAAAAGGATGACATCCGAAGAATACATAACAGAGAAGGATGCGGAGCAAGCCGTCAATACAAAACTTGATATAAAGCCGAGACGCAGTTTATATATGGACGAGGTCCCGTATTATACCGAGCATATAAGACGCTATATAATTAATAAATACGGCAAAGACGCTCTTTATAACAAAGGCTTGAAAGTATATACTTCGGTAAATACAAATCTACAAAAAGAGGCTCTTAAAGCAGTTAAAAAAGGACTTTTTGATCTTGATAAAAGACGGGGTTACAGAGGACCTTTAAAAAATATTTCTCCTGATCAAATAAAGGCGTATTCGGAGAAATATCAGGAAAAACTCGGCAAAGAATCTATAAAGCCTCAAAAAATCTATGAAGGCGCCGTTATAAAAATCAATCAAACAGATAGTTATGCCATAATACAAATAGGCGATAGTTTTGGAAAATTAGAAATAGAAGATATAAAATGGGCAAAAAAATATTATCAACAACCCTTAAAAGTATCCGACGTTTTAAAATTAGGAGATATAATTTCGGTAAGAGTAAAATTAATAGATTCCAACTCGAAACAGCCAGAGGCTATTAAGCTTGCGTTAGATCAGTATCCGGAAGAGCAGGCGGCTCTATTATGTATAGAAGCCAAAACAGGCAGAGTTAAAGCTATGATAGGCGGGTTTGATTTTAAAAAAAGTCAATTTAATAGAGCTATTCAGGCTTTAAGGCAGCCAGGATCGGCATTTAAACCTATAATATATTCTGCGGCGTTAGATAAAGGTTATACTCCGGCGTCGGTTCTTATAGATTCTCCTGTTGTGTTTGTGAATCCGTGGCAGGACGAGGTATGGAAGCCGAAAAATTACAAAGAAGAATTTTATGGTCCTACCCTATTCAGAAAAGCGCTGGCAAAGTCAAAAAACGTGGTAACCGTAAAAATATTAAAAGATATAGGGATAGATTATACTATTGATTATGCAAAAAAAATGAAGATTAAATCCAAATTAACTA
>JAOZTP010000187.1 GCA_029939135.1 Desulfobacterales bacterium | reverse complement strand
ACTTCTTTCTCTAATCATTTTTCTAATGGCTTGTTCATCTTTAATCATCCCATTAGATCGTAAAGCTGCTCTATCATTTTTAAAGCCGTTTATTGTATCTATAATAGGTATTCCCCCCAATATATCGGGAGAATTGAGAGAAATAATTCTATCAGGCTTATTATCGCTTCTTTGATCAACTACAATAAATAGATGTCGCCCTATATCGTCAAGAATAGGCGTTTTAACAGGTCTTGAATAAACTGTAACTCTTGGCAAAATATAGTCTGTATTTAAATTGTTTACTATATTATTACCATATAGAATGGTATTAGACGATGAATATTTTTGATTCCAATCATACACAACTTTATTGTTTGAAATTTTAGAAGTCCCTGCAGAAAATCTATTCCATAATGTCTCTGCTTGCTTTCCTCTGAAATATGCCACGTCTTTTTGCTGATTATCATTTAATTTTATATTAGAATCAAAATTGTTTTTCCTTTGCGCTTCTACAAATATGGAATTTATTATATCACCGTTTTTAGAAATATCTGTTCCCTGCGTATTGAAAAGGGTTTGATTTGTTTTTTCGCTATATCCTGCCGCATAATCCGATAATCTATTATTAACTTCACTGCCCTGATAAAGAATAACTTCTGAAATGTCCATTGCCCCATCATTTGTCTGAACAATATTAGATATCTGATTGACTCCATTATACAAAGATAATACGTCATTGTCGGTAGCATTATTTATCTGATCTAATAATACTTGATTATCTACTGTAGCAACAATAGTATGAACATCTTTTACGCTATTATCAAGCGCTTCAAAAGTGCCTATAATTCCTAAATCTTTTTCGAAGCCTTTGTTTATTGCTTTAACTGTTCCTTCGCCTAACGAATAAATTATAGTTGAATTTTTTGCAATATCCTTTCCGGTTTTAATCGGATGTAAAATAACGTCAAGCATTTCGGAATCTGCCTCTAAAGTAACTCCCGTATCCTTTGTTTGAACTTGAGCATAGGTTGAATCTCTTTTAAGTTCGCTTATGTCTTGATTCGGCTCGTCTCTTATTATTATATCTCCGTTGCCTATTACGGCTCTGTTTAATTGTCTTTTATCGCTAAATCCAAAAGAGGAGTTAAAGCCGCCGCTTCCATCTTTAGCTTGCTCGTTACCCTTTGTTCCGTATTCTTTGCTCCAGCTTAAACCGCCGCCTATTGTGTTGCTTTTATCTTTGTCTCTTATATCGGAATATTCAAGGCTTCCGGTATCAAGAGTTAATTTGTCCGAAGTCGAGGCTATTTGAGCGCCTTTTAATTCGGTTTTATTGCCTACCTTTATGTTTACGGCGCCGCTTCCGATAATTTGCGTCTGCTCGCTTACCCATTTACTTTTGCCGTTTGTAATTGAAAAGTTTACTCCGGCATTTGCGTTCGGATCGGTTTTTTGACTGTTTTGAGGCTGCGAACCGCCGGAATATCCGCCGCTTACGCCTATGGTATATTCCTTTTCCTTATATGTGTCCTGTAAAGATTGAATCGTTAAATTCTCTCCTACGTCAAGAGTTATATCGTTGTTAGCCGTTACGGAAGCCCCTTTTATGTTTGTATCTTCCGCGCTTCTTATTGTTATATCCGAGGCGTTAAGATGAGAATTAACATAAGACGCCGATTTTGTAACTCCGGTTGTAGTATCCGCTTCCGCGCTTATTCCGGGACCTCCATGAAGCGCATAACTTAAGGTAGTATGAGCATGTTTGCTGTCCGCCGAATGTTCGTAAGTCTCTCTGCCTGCAATAATATCAGCATTGTTTGCTGCTATATCCATGCTCTCTGCAGCTGTTATATCGCTTCCCTCTATCAAAGCGTTGTTGCCTGCATTAATGATCATATTGGAGTTTGTATTAATATTTGAAGATTTAAGGCTTGCCATAACATCAAGGCTTTTTTGCTCTAATGCGTCTATATCCATTTGGACGTCAAAATTAAATCCGTAAGTGGAAGCGGAACTGCCTGTAGCGGCTATGGTTTGAACCATTCCTTTTGTTTTTGCAACTAAGTTTGCGCTTAATAACGCTATATTTGCCGCATAATATTTTTCGTCCTCTTTTAAATCGTCATAATCTTCTTTATCTATTATTCCTTTGGAATAATCGGCTTTTGCTTTTTTTAATGATTCTTTATAACCGTCGTAAGCTTTTTTTGCTTCTTTAAGTTTTTCCGTAGCTTCTTTTAATGCTGCGGCAGCGTTATAAATTTCTACCGCCTGATGTTTTACTCCTACGCTTAATTCTACGCTTCCATGAGTTTCTTCATTTTCAGTTTTTGTTGTTTCTTGCGTAGTTATAATTTTTACGTCCTCTTTTGCGTCAAGGGTTATATCCCCTTCGGAATTGATATTTGAGCCTGCTATTGTTATATCTTTTTCGCTATCCGCATTAATTTCGCCGGTCGTATTTATATTCGAGGAATGCTGCGTTGTTTTATCTTCTCTGTTTTTCTCTTTATCATATTTGCCTTCGGCTACTTTAGCGGACAATCTTCCGCCTTCAAAATCAAAGCTTGGAATTCCTAAATTAAAGCTTGTCTTTTCATTAAAGCTGTATTCATAGCTTTTTTTTTGAAAACCGTATAAAAAAGCCGTAACCTTTTATAATTTTGGGGCTACGGCTTTTTATTGTTTATTTTCTATTATTGAAATACAGTTTTAGGACATTTTACTATTTTTATAAAATCATTGTTTGTTATGAAAGAGCTAAATCTATCTTTATAATAATTATATGGCATTGTTATATTTATTTTAACTTTAGCATTATCTCCTTTTTTAATGCCTATATCCAAATCTAATTCGATTTGTTTATTATTATAGTAAAAAATAAAAAATATAT
>JAOZTP010000071.1 GCA_029939135.1 Desulfobacterales bacterium | reverse complement strand
CAAAAAAGAATATATTCCTCTTTCCAAAATAATCGAAAGCAAAGTTGACAAAAAATATTATGCCAGCGATAAAATTTGCGAAAAAAGACGCATTAAACACAAAAGTAAATACAGCTTGGCTATTTGGCATGAAAATAAAGGAGGCAATGTTACAAGTTATCCTTATTCATGCGCGTTGCGCGCCGGCGCCTCTTATAATTATCTGCTCGTTAACGGAAAAAGAAGACTTACCCCGCGCGAAATGCTCAGATTGCAAGGTTTTCCGGAAACATTTAAAATTGTTTGTTCCGATTTCCAAACCAAAAAGCAATTCGGCAACGCTGTTCCGGTAACGATAATTAAAGCCGTAATCAAAGAGGTTATAAATGCGACGTCCGAAATTGAGAGATGCAAAAGAGAGAACAGGAAGCGAATTATATCCTCTCGGAGAATTTCCCCAAAAAGCAATATACGAAATCAGCCGAAGGTTAGTATATAATTTTGCTATAGGCAAAGCGGATATTAGCGGAGAAGATTGGGGAAATATTTTTGCAAGTTCTATAAACGGCAAACATTTAGCGCGCCCTTTGGGGTTAGCCGATGTGGTTTTTAAAAAACAGGCTTGGTCTGTAAAAAGCGTTAAAAACAAAAACCCGCATTCTTGTAAAAAAATCAGAATAATCTCCGGTAGAAATTCTCCGGATTACTCTTACGGCATCAGCGAGCCTCGCAAGAACTTGGAAGAAACCGGAAAAGCAATAATTAACATATGGAACGAACGTATTAATATAGCTTTAGATAAATATGATTATATGAGAACCGTAATTCTTATAAGAAACATAAATAAGCTTGAGTTTACGCTTTTTGAAACCGAGACTAACAAATTCATTCCGGGCGAATACGAGTGGCGAGAAAATAAAAATGGTAATTTGGAAGGAATTAATAAAGTCAATAAAGAGCATAAATTTACATGGCAGCCGAGCGGAGGACAGTTTACTATTATATACTCTTATATACCCGCTTCGGCGGTTCGATTTCGTATGAAAAGACCTCTACCTTTAGATCTTGAAAAAATTATAGAACAGATCGGTTTTCAAAAAAAATGGATTGCAATTAACAGGTAGGAAATTATGGATGTTTTTTCAAAAGAGGAACGCTCAAAAGTAATGAGAGCAGTTAAATCGAATAAAAATAAATCTACCGAATTAAAATTAATAGAGATTTTTTGGCAATACGGATTAAAAGGATGGAGACGAAATTATAAAGTATTCGGCAAACCGGATTTTGTTTTTCATAAATACAAAATTGCGGTTTTTGTTGACGGCTGTTTTTGGCATGGCCACGACTGCAGAAATACAAAGCCCGCTTCCAACAAAGATTATTGGGATGAAAAAATTGATAGAAACATAAAAAGAGATAAAAAGGTAAACTCTCATCTTACAAATTTAGGTTGGAAAGTTATAAGAATTTGGGAATGCGAAATAAAAAAAAAGCCTTTGGAGGCGGCGGATAAAATCAAAAAAGCGGCTAATGTTTTGCATCTCTTTTATTAACCCATTAAAAATTCTATCGCCGAAAAAATAAAAATATCTTGACACAAACCGATATTTTTGGTTATTTTTATCGTCAAAATTTAGAGAAGGATTTTTTATGAATACTTACATATCAATCAATAACAAATCAAAAAACTGGCGTTGGCAGGTTTACAAAACCAAGCTTGCCGACGGTAAATAAATATTTTTATATAATAATAAAAAAAAACCGCGGAGGCTTAACCTTCCGCGGTTTTTTTATGATTTATAAATTTTAAAAAAGGGCGCGGATTGTATTCGCGCCCTTTTTATTTTGATAGAGTATAGGAACTATCCGTTATTAAAAAAAATAATTGCAAAAAGGAATGATAATAAAAATGATTAAGGGGTTTCTCGCTTTGCTCGAAATGACAGGTCTTTTATTTTTGCTTCTCATTCCGACGAATGCAGCGAGGAGAAATCCCTTAATTGAAATTATAAAAAGAGGGAATGCTAATTTAATCAGAAAAAACAATGATGAAATTTTGCCAGATAACAACGCTGTAAACGGGCAAAATGGGAAGTTATCCGGCAAAATTAAAAAAAGAAAGGCGAACATATATGTTGATAAATCAATTTCCGAATAAAAAAAAATTTTGCGACATGGCAAAAAAGTATAACGTAATACCGGTATGCTTTGAAATACTTGCAGACATGGAAACTCCGGTAACCATGCTTAAAAAATTTTACAACCCCCAAAAACCTATAGCGCTTTTTGAAAGCGTTGAAGGCAAAGAAAGATGGGGAAGATACAGCTTTTTAATGACTTCGGCTTCCGGCGGCATAAAGGTTTTTAAAGATTATGTTGAAATAGAAAATAAAAACAAAATTCAAAAGATTAATCATAACGGAGACCCTTTAAATGTTTTAAAAAAATTTATGGCGCAATATATACCTGCAAACATGCCAGAACTGCCAAGATTTTGGGGAGGCATAGTGGGATATTTCGGGTATGAAACCGTATCTTTTTTTGAAAAAATACCCGAATCTTTTCCGAATAATAAACCGATGGCAAAATTTATAATTCCGGACAGCCTTATAATATTCGACAATGTAAAGCATACAATAACTGGAGCCTCAATAGTCTTTATAAAAGAGAAGAATCAGCCCGCAGAATTATATGAGGAGGCAATAAAAAAACTTAATAAACTGATAAATAAAATAAGAGAAAAATCTGCCGAAAAAACTTTGATTATAGAGGATGATTTTGAATTAAAATCTGAATGCAAAAAAGAGGATTATATTGAAAAGGTAAAAAAAGTAAAGGATTACATAAAATCTGGCGAGATAATACAAGCGGTTATATCGCAATCCTTTATTTCAAAAGCTCCTTCGGATATTTCCGAACTTTATAGAGCGCAAAGATATATAAATCCGTCTCCCTATCTTTATTTTTTAAACATAGACAAAACCGCTCTTATAGGCTCGTCGCCTGAAACAATGGTTCGTTTGGAAAATCGGGTTGCAACATTAAGACCCATAGCGGGAACAAGACCGAGAGGAGAAGATGAATTTTTAGACGTAAAACTTGCAAACGAGCTTTTGGCGGACGAAAAAGAGAAAGCTGAACATCTAATGCTTGTCGATCTGGGACGAAACGATCTCGGTAAAATAGCAAAAACCGGAACGGTTCAGGTAACCGATCTTATGGTAGTGGAGCGTTACTCGCATGTAATGCATCTTGTTTCCAATATAACCTGCGATATTGAGGATAATAAGGACGCATGGGATTTAATTAAGGCGTCCTTTCCCGCAGGAACATTATCAGGAGCTCCTAAAATAAGAGCAATGGAAATAATATCGGAAATGGAGGATAATTATAGGGGCGTTTACGGAGGAGCCGTAGGTTATATATCTTTTAGCGGAAATATGGACATGGCTATTATAATAAGAACCGCCGTAGTAGAGGATAACAAATTAACCGTAACGGCAGGCGCCGGCATAGTTGCGGATTCGGATCCGGAAGCTGAATATAAGGAATGTATAAATAAGGCAAAAGCTATAAAAAAAGCGCTTATGCTTCTTAAAAGTAGAGGCAAGGCGATTGGCAAAGATACTTAATTGGAAAAAAGGATGATTATAAAAAATAATAAAGGGATTTCTCGCTTTGCTCGAAATGACGGCAAGCAACAAATTTATTCTGATTTAATTATGGAAATAATAATATAATTTTGTCGTATAACAAAGCAGCTTGTTTGTTTTCAAGGCGTATAAAAAATTGTGACCGCAGGAATACGCGAAGTATTTTGAGGATTAAAATTTTTTATACAACGCCGAAAACGGGCAAACTGCGAAGCTATACGGTAAAATTTAAATAGAGGGAAAATATGATATTTATAATAGACAATTACGATTCGTTTACATACAACCTTGTTCAATATATAAAACAGATCGGCGTGCAGGTAAAAGTTGCAAGAAACGACGCAATTGAAATTTTGGAAATAAAAGCCTTAAAGCCTGCAGGAATAATAATATCGCCCGGACCCGGAAGGCCAGAATCCGCAGGTATATCCGTAAATACAATAAAGGAATTTTCCGGTAAAATACCGATACTTGGAGTATGCTTGGGACATCAAAGCATTGCCGCGGCATTCGGAGGCGAAATAATAACCGCGAGAAAACTTATGCATGGAAAAACCTCTTTAATTACGGCGGACGGCAGAAAAATATACAAAGGAATAAAAAAGCCGTTTTACGCAATGCGTTATCATTCTTTGGCGGCGTCCGAAAAAAAACTTCCGGACTGCATAGACATAACGGCAAGAACCGAAGACGGCGAAATAATGGGAATTAGACATAAAGAAGACTTAACCGAAGGGATGCAATTTCATCCCGAATCAATAATGACCCCCATAGGAAAAAGACTTTTAAGAAACTTTTTAAATTTAACCGCAGATGCTCCATAACATACGAAACAATATTTTAACCGCAAATAAGAATGATTAAAAAAGGAAATATTCAAAATGTTTAAAGAATATTTAAATAAAATCATAAATCGCGAAAATCTTACTACGGAAGAGATCGCATACATGATAGACCGAATACTTACAAACAAATGCGCAAACTCCCAAATAGGCGCTTTTATGGCGGCTCTTGCCGCAAAAGGAGAAACCTTTGAAGAGATTGCAGGCGCAGCCCTTGCAATGAGGCGTAAAGCGTCCAAAATACAAGTATCAGGCTCTACAGTGGCAGATACCGTGGGAACCGGAGGAGATTTTTCAAATACGTTTAATATCTCTACAACCACAGCTTTTGTTACCGCAGGATGCGGCGTAACCGTAGCAAAACATGGCAACCGCTCCGTATCGAGCGAATGCGGAAGCGCGGACGTATTGGAAGCGCTCGGAGTAAAAATAGACACTCATCCGGAAATCGTAGAAGAGGCTATAAACGAAATAGGCATAGGATTTTTATTCGCCCCTTTATATCACGGCGCAATGAAATATGCGGCAGAAGCAAGAAAAGAGGTTGGAATAAGAAGCATATTTAATATGCTTGGCCCCCTTACAAATCCTGCGGGCGCAAACTGCCAGTTAATAGGAGTATATGCGTTGCATCTTACGGAAACTTTTGCCAATGTTTTAAAAATACTCGGCTCAAAAAGAGCCTCCGTAGTTTGCGGGCACGATGGATTAGACGAAATAACCGTATGCGATTTAACAAGAATATCCGAACTTAAAGAGGGCGAAATAAAAAGTTACGATATAAATCCGGTAGACTATTTCGGAAAACTTGCCCCATCTGAAAGCATTAAGGGCGGAGACGCAAAATTTAACGCAAAAATAACAAGGGATATACTTGCAGGAGAAAAAGGGGATAAACGCAATATAGTTCTTATAAATACGGCGGCTACTCTTATTACGGCGGAAAAAGCCGATTCATATCAAGAAGGAATCAAGATGGCGGAAAAATCGATAGATTCCGGAGCGGCAAAAGATAAATTGGGGGGACTGGTAAGATTTACTTCCGAAAACGAATAAAAATCTGTTGTATAGCAAAGCGATTTGCTCGTTTTCTGCGTTATGCTCAAGTTTTAATATGTTGGGTTATGCTTGGTTCGACTCAACCTGCTCAATTAATTTAAATAGAGAAAGGTTATGGATAAAAACTTTTTACAAAAAATAATAGAACGGAAAAAAATAGAAATATCGGAACAGAAAAAGATAGATTCGGAACAAAGCATTAGAGAAATGGCGGAAAAGTCGGCGGGTAAAAAAGAATTTTTTTATAACGCCTTAAAAAAAAAAGGTGATTCCGGCATAAGCATAATAGCCGAAATAAAAAGAGCTTCCCCTTCAAAAGGGGAGATTAAAATTGATCTTAACGCCGCAAATCTTGCCAAAGCTTACTGGCAAGGAGGGGCCGCCGCCATTTCGGTTTTGACCGATTCCTACTTTTTTAAAGGAGGCTTTAACGATTTTAAAATCGTAAAAAAAAACGGTTTGCTTCCGGTATTAAGAAAAGATTTTATAATATCTTCTTATCAGATATTTCAATCCGCCGCTCTTTTAAAAGCGGATGCTATACTTTTAATAGCCCAAATATTATCAAAGGAGCAGTTAAAAGATTATGTCAGCCTTGCAGGTCAACTCGGCATGAGCGCGCTTGTCGAGATAGATTCGGAAAAGGGTATAGATGCCGCTCATTTCGCAAACGCCGAAATAATAGGAATTAACAACAGAGACTTAAAGACTTTTAAAACCGATATAAAAAATGCCGCAAGGCTTGCCTCTATGATAGATGAAAAAATAATTTCGGTAGCCGCAAGCGGCATTAAAAATAGAAAGGATATAGAGGAGAGTAGAAAAGCGGGGCTTTATAATTTTTTAATAGGAGAAAGCCTTGTCCGTACAGATGATACGGTCAGCTTTTTAAAGGAGCTTCTTTTATAGTTGTCCAGACAAAGCAATTTGTTCGTTTATTTGGCGTTAAAAATCGCAATTAAAATTTGAGCATAAGGCTTTAAAGCTTATTCGGTTTTTCTTTTTGTAAACGGGTAAAATGGAAAATTAGGCGAAGGAATTTAAACGAGAAAAAAATGAATGCACAATTTATAAAACCGCAAATTAAAATATGCGGATTAACAAAAATAAAACAGGCTGTAGAATGCGAAGAAGCCGGCGTAGACGCCATAGGACTTGTTTTTTATAATAAGAGTCCCCGATACATTAAGGAGGAGCAAGCAAAATGGATAACTTCGGCTCTTTCCGAAAAAATCGTAACAACCGGAGTATTTGTAAATGAAAAAATAGATTTCGTCTTAAAAACAGTTGAAAAATGCGGATTAAAAGCGGTTCAATTACACGGCGAAGAATCGCCTGATTATGTTGATAATTTTATAAAAAAAAAGATATTCGTAATAAAAGCTTTATTTATAAATAGAAAACCGTTTATATCCGAGGCGTCCGCATATAACGCGTCCGCATATCTTATAGAATGCGGAAAAGGAGTGCTTCCCGGAGGCAACGCATTGGAATGGGATTGGGAAAAAGCAAAAAGTTTCGGAATAACTCGCCCGTTAATGCTTGCGGGAGGCATAAATACAGAGAATATATTAAGCGCCGTTATATCCGCCGAGCCGGACGCAGTCGATATAAGTTCCGGAGCGGAAATTTTTCCGGGAAACAAGGATATTTTAAAGGTAAAAAATATTATAAACAAACTTTCCGATATAAAAACCGCGCAACGTCAACTAAGGAGAATTTTTTAAATGGAGAAAAATAAATGGAAAAAAATGCCAGATCAAAACGGGCATTTTGGAATTTACGGCGGAAGATATGTAGGCGAAACATTAATGCCCGCCCTTATTGAGCTGAATAAGGCATACAATAAATTTTTTAATAGTCCCGAATTTCAATCCGAATTTAATCTTTTAATGAAAAATTATGTTGGCAGACCCACCCCTCTTTTTTATGCAAAAAGATTAAGCACTCGCTGTAACGGAGCAAAAATATACTTAAAACGGGAGGATCTTACCCATACCGGAGCGCATAAAATCAATAATACCGTAGGACAAACCTTACTTGCAAAACATATGGGAAAAAGCAAGATTATAGCGGAAACAGGAGCGGGACAACACGGCGTCGCAACCGCGGCTGCGGCTGCTCTTTTTAACATGGAATGCAAGATATTTATGGGAATCGAAGATATTAAAAGGCAGTCTCCGAATGTTTCCAGAATAAAACTTTTGGGCGCGAAAGTAATGCCAGTAGATGCCGGAACCGGAACATTAAAGGATGCAATGAACGAGGCTATAAGGTATTGGATGGAAGCGGTAGAAGACACTTTTTATGTTATAGGCTCGGTAGCGGGTCCTCATCCTTATCCTGCAATGGTTAGGGATTTTCAAAAGATCATAGGAAGGGAAGCAAAAGAGCAGATATTAAAACAGGAGAAAAAACTGCCGGATATGCTTGTCGCTTGCGTAGGCGGAGGAAGCAATGCAATGGGGCTTTTTTCCCCTTTTATAAGCGATTCCATAGAGATGACAGGTGTTGAAGCCGCAGGGAAAGGCATAGAAACTGGAAAACATGCTGCTACGTTAGAATGCGGAAAAACAGGCATTTTACACGGTTCAAAATCATATTTATTACAGGATAATAACGGGCAAATCAAAGAAGCTCACTCTATCTCCGCAGGCTTGGATTACCCGGGAGTAGGACCGGAACATGCCTATTTTAAAGATTTAAAACGTATAAAGTATGTATCTATAAAGGATCAAGAGGCTTTAAACGCTTTTAAAGCACTTTCCGAAACCGAAGGCATAATTCCTGCTTTGGAAAGTTCGCATGCTCTTGCTTACGCCATAAAAGAGGCGCCGAAAAGATCAAAAGAGGATATTATATTGGTTAACCTTTCCGGCAGAGGAGACAAAGATTTGGGTATTGTATTGGAGCATCTATACAGCGAAATTTAAATAGAGGAAACGCACGTTATTAAATAAAAATTAATCGGAAAAAGGATGATTATAAAACGGGGTAGCCGTTTAAATTTGCTTGCTTCGCTTTTTACTTGCCTCTTGGGATTTTTGGCTGCTTTTTGCTAACAACGCAAAGTTTGTCAAAAATTGTTTTCCCATCGGCAAGAGCCGCTACGCAAAAAAATCTTGAACGTCTCGGAAATGAATATAAATAGAGTAAAACATAAATTTAATTAGAAAAAAGAATGATGTAATTGCGGCGGATAGCAAAGTAGTTTGTTAGGTATCAAGGCGATTTTTTTTTAACGTCGGAATTGAAAAAGAGGATATAAAAAATGAACCGTATAAAAGAAACATTTGAAAAATTAAAAGAAAAAAATGAAAAGGCTCTTGTCGCTTTTGTAACGGCGGGAGATCCTAATATCTCGCAGTCTCTGAATATTATAAAAAACATGTGTAAAGCGGGCATAGATATATTGGAGCTTGGCATACCCTTTTCTGATCCTACGGCAGACGGTCCCATAATACAGAGAGCCTCTACAAGAGCCTTAAAACAAAACGTAAATATAAAAGCCGTTTTAAACTTAACAAAAGATATAAGAGAATTTACAAATATTCCTATAATATTATTCGGCTATTATAACCCTATACATTTATACGGAAATAAAAAATTTTATATTGACGCCGTCTCCGCCGGAGCGGACGGACTTTTGACGGTTGACCTGCCTCCCGAAGAGTCGGACGAAATGACTAACGAATGGGAAGGAGACGAACTGGCTTTAATTCGTCTTATAGCCTTAACTACGCCGGAAGATAGAATTAAAAAAATAGCAGATTCCGCTTCCGGTTTTTTATATCTTGTCGCGCAAATCGGAGTTACCGGAAGCGCGGGAATAGATGTTAGATTGTCTTCCGATAAATTTAAAATAATTCGTTCGATTACAGAACTTCCGGTATGCGTTGGGTTTGGAATATCTACGCAGGAGCATGTCTCCTCCGTAGCCTCCTTTGCGGACGGCATAGTTATAGGAAGCGCTTTTGAAAAAATCATAGAAAAGAATATCAATAATTCCGAGTTGGAGAGTATAATAGCAAAACAGGCGGCAGGATATAAGAAAGCGACAAAAAATATTTAAGAATAGTTTAAGGCGCAAAAAAAGGCGTTTATCAAAACAATCAAGTGATTTTTCGCTTCGCTCGAAATGACAGGAAGTAATTTTTTTGTCGTTTTCACAGGGGTTGTTTTTACTTGTTATTTCAACGCGAGCGGCGAGGAGAAATTTTTTAATTGTTTGTTTGCAAGGCGAAAAAATTTTTTCAACGCCGCAGACAGGCAAACAGCGAAGTTATCCGCTTCAATTTAAATGAGGAAGCATTATATCCTCAAGATATTTAAGCTGTTTTTCAAAGGATTCCGGATCGTTATCTTTGTTAAATAAAATCGTATCTCCGAATATTATATTAACCTTTGCAAATGGTTTCGGTATTATAAATTTATCCCATGAATTAAGCCTCCAATATCTGCTCGCCGTAACATATATCGGAATTACAGGCGCTCCGGTTTCTCTTGCAATTTTTATGGAACCCGCCTTGATTTTGCCTACGGGACCTTGGGGACCGTCAACGGCGTTAGCTATTAACAAATAATTTTTATTCTCGGTTAAAGTTCTTAAAGCTTGCCTGCCGCCCTTTGAAGAGGAGCCTCTTACTATGTTCCATCCTGCTTTTTGCATAAATTTTGAGGCTAAATCTCCGTCGTTGCTTGCGCTGATCATGCATACAGGATTATAGCTTTTAAGCTTTCTGGCGTAAAATACAAGCTCAAAAATATGCTGATGCCATAAACAGCATATAACCTTTTTTCCCTTTTTTAAACGAGCCAGCAGCCCCTCTATATTTTTATCCTTAACCCGAAACGTAAAACAGTATATTAGAAATATTTTATAAAGCAGATAAATTACTATTTGCGAAGAAAATATTTTTTTTTGTATTTTATTCATTTTTCCAATCTTTTAAG
>JAOZTP010000070.1 GCA_029939135.1 Desulfobacterales bacterium | reverse complement strand
AAAATATCCTTTATGTCTGCTTGAAATGCCGGCGGAGTATCCTAATAACGGGGATGATGAATTTGAAGATAAAAGAAGGCGTTGGCATTTAAAAATAGAAAACGCGGTCGAGCTTTTTTATTCGGAACATTCCCGAGAAAAAATAGATAAAGCGGTTTTAAGCGGAGAATGCGCAAAGCTTGAGCCGATAAAAGAGTTTGCGAAAAATATAGCAAATAATGTCGAGCCGTTTGATCCTTTTAAACGAATAGATATTAACCGTAATTTATTCGGCTATTCCTCCGTAAAAAAAGCGGCTTCTTATGCGGGCATCTGCATAGGGCTTGCCTCGCGGGCTTGTTATTAAACAATGATTACCATTAATCTGCTTCCTTCCGAAAAACGACCTTTTAATTTAAGGGTTAAAAAACCCCTTCTTTTTTTTCTTCTTTTTATTATGCTTTTTACGGCTTCAAGTTTAATATTTCAAAGAAAAATAGATAAACTTACGGATACTCTCGTTAGTATAAAAAGGGATAGCGCCTCTTATAATAAGGTTATTAAAGAGATAGAGGCTATTAAAAAAAAGCGTAAAGATATAAAAATAAGGACAGATATTATAAAAGATTTGAGTGTGGATAGGTTGACGGTTCTTAATCTTTTAAACTTTATTTCCGAAAATATTATCCCTCAAAAAATGTGGCTTAAAAGCATTAGAATAGATAAAAATAGGGTTAATATACAAGGATTTGCAATTGATAATAAAACTGCGGTAGATTTTATGAAACGGCTTGAAAACGCCGGTTATTTTTTGCCTATTAATATTAAAAACCTTAAACGGGACAAAGTCTATGCAGGCTTAAATTTTAAAACTTTTGAAGTATTTTGTTTTATAAAAAAAAATGAAAAAAAAGAGAATTCATAATCTTTTATATTATATGAAAAAATTTGACGAACTTGATAAGAAAAAAAAGATTTTTCTATACATAAGTTTTTTTGCCCTTATTTTTTTACTCTATTATTATTTTTTTTTATCGCCCGTTTTTTTAAAAATTCAGAATATTAATAGAAATATAGCGGCGGCAAAGCTCCGATTAAATGATAATTGTATGATGGCAAATATAATTCAAGATTTTAGAAAAGAGAAGAAGCAGGCTTTAAAAAAGTTAGACAAGCTGGCGAAAGTTTTGCCGAGTAAGAACAAAATGCCCTCTTTGCTTGCGGACATTTCGGAGGCGGGAACAGGTTTGGGGCTTGAATTCATACTTTTTCAGCCTGAAGATGAAATAAAAAAAGATATTGTAATGTGCCTGCCGATAAATATTCGACTTATAGGCTCTTATTTTAGCCTATTGGATTTTTTAGATAAAATATCTTCCCTTCAGCGTTTGGTAAATATTGATAATATAGGAATGGAGAGGACGGAAGATGACGCGCTTTTAATAGATTTCAAAGCTTCCACTTATAAATTTATAAATAATGATTAGAAAAAGATATATATTAAAATTTTTGTATAACCTTTTATTCTGTCGGTTTTTTGCGTTATACTCAAATTTTAATACTCGAAATGCTTTTGGCATTCCCGCGTTTAAAAAAAACTGGAAATATTCGTTATGCAAGGGTATTATACTATTATTTGTTATAATCTTTTATACGGATTTTAAGGCGGATGCGGCAGAGCGGATAAATCCTTTTAAGCCGTTTTTTAAGGATAATTTAGAGCATCTGGAGAAGCAAGAGGATATTAATTCTTTATTAAATTATGATATTAGCCAATTACGGCTTGCGGCTATTTTACAAAGTAAAAATAAGCGCTTTGCATTATTAGAAGGTAATACGGGGCGGGGCTATATCGTTTTAGAGGGCAACATGATAGGATCAGAGCTTTATTCGGTTGTAGATATATTGCGAGATAAGATTATTATTAAAAATATATTCGGAGTAGAACTGGAGATGGGCTTAAAGAAGGTGGAAAGGAAGATAGGAAGATAGGGGGAGAGGAAGAGGTTTTTTGCTATCTTAAAAATATTTAAACGGAAAACGATTTTTGCGCCGCCTAATGTCAACAAGCGAAGCGCGGAGAAATCGGATAAAATAGAATGGGTTTGTTAATATAAAAATATGAAAAGATATAAAAGAATAAAAAACGGGATTATGCTTGCGGTATTAATAGGTTTTATGTTTGCGCCCGGCATTTATGCGCAGGATACAAAATATACGGGCGAAAAGATTATTTTTGATTTTTATAAAACGGATATAAGAAATGTTTTTAAAATATTAAATCAGGTTAGCGATAAAAATTTTGCCATTGATAACGACGTAACAGGCGAGGTTACTTTATGCTTTAAAAAGCCGGTTCCATGGGATCAGGCGCTTGATGTAATACTGAGAATGAATCATCTCGCAAAATCGGCAGAAGGGGATATCATAAGAATAGCCTTAAAAAAAAGACTATTGGAAGAGGAAGGCTTAAAACAGGAGATACTTAAGCAAAAAAAAATTAAGGAAAAATCGGAAAAACATAAAACCGAATTTATTACGTTAAATTATGCGGGTGCTTCCGATATAATGCCTCATGTAGAAATAATAATAACAAAAGGCGACGAAATTAACGAGGAGCAACAAGGGAAAGTATCTATAGACAAAAGAACAAATTCTATAATCATTACGGATACGCCGACTATTATTGCAAAAGCAAAAGAGATAATAAAACGGTTAGATCAGGCGACCCCGCAGGTAATGATAGAGGCAAGAATAATCGAAACCAGCTCTCATTTTGCCAATGAAATGGGGGTTGAATGGGGTTTGGGATTAGGCGTTCAGCCAGCTACAAGCCTTTTGAATAATAACAAGTGGCTTGATAAGGAGGCGACCAATATCGGCTCCGCGTTAAATGAAAAAGTGGGAAATCACAGCCTACAGACGGGCGGCGACGATCTCGGCGGAACATACGGATATAACATGGCGATGAATTTTCCTGCAAGCGCTTCCGAGCATGGCAAAATAGGAATAAATTTTACAAGAATACTAAGCTCTCCTTTTATATTAGACGCAACTTTAAAGTTTATGGAATCGGAAGGGGAAGGCAAAATAATATCGGCTCCGCGAATATTAACGTTAGATAACGAAAAAGCAAGGATAAGTCAGGGAATAGAATACCCTTATCTTGAAAGAGATTCTTCGGGGCTCGCTACGGTTACATTTAAGGATATTGATCTTGTATTAGAGGTTACTCCCCATATAACGCTGGATAAGCGAATATCTATGGATATTAAAATATTAAAAAGCGATATAGGGGCTAAAATAGAAGGGCAGATTTCCTTTATAACCAAAGAGGCTCAAACAAAGCTTCTTGTTAATAATAAAGATACCGTAGTAATAGGCGGAATAAAGAAGAATACAAATAATTTTTCCGCAAGCAAGGCGCCATGGCTTGGCAAGCTTCCGATTATAGGCTGGCTTTTTGGCTCCGAATCTAAAGTAGATCGCCAAGAGGAGCTAATAATATTTATCACCCCTAAAATCGTTCAATTATAACCCCCTTTAAAACCCCTTTTTTACGATTTAAAAAAATCTTGAGAATAAAAGACAAATTATGACGCTTTTTTATTTAATTCGGCATTTTCTGCCGTTAAAAAACTGCAAAGCAGGTTTGCTTCGTTAGGTTATAGCTTTAAAAATCGGTCTAAAAAATTATATATAACTTTGGGAAGAATCAAAAAAATATTGCCGCCCGATTTTTTTTGCAAGAATTCTTTCCGAAAAAATAGCGTCTGTTCCAAGCCCCGTAAATAAAATCATATTTTACGAAAGCATATTAAAAAAAACAGGGTCCGCAATATTTTTTATCAAAACCTATAAGCTTTTTCCTATTAATAATTTATAAATCCATTTTTTGTATTGTCATAATAATAGCAAATTTCTATAAAGGAATTAATTATGATAAAATATAATTTTTCTGTTTTTCGCTTGAAGATGCGGCAAAAGTAAACTTTTATGAAAAAAAAGTTTAAATACGATTAAAGATTGGAACTGGAGTCGACAAGAGCCGCGAAGATAAACCTCATAATGAAAATATAAATATAGGAAAATGATTAAAAATATTAAAGAATCTAAAATTGTAATTCCGGCTTTTATTATCCTGCTTTTCTCTTATTTTATTATATTTCAAGGCTTTTTCCCAAACAGTCAAGGCAGGCTGGGGCATGACTACTATTATTTTTTCTCTCGCCTTATTGCCGGTTTTTATTGGTTTAAAACAAACGGACTGACGGCGCTTCCATACTTTACCCCCGCATTATGCGCTGGAAACGTATTTTATACGGATCCTCAAAATCTTTATTTTTCGCTGCCTCAATTTTTAACCTTTGCTATGAACCCGCTTGACGCTGTGCGGATTACATTTTTTACCTTTGCGGCTACAGGATTAATCGGAACATATCTGTTAATGCGTAAGGTTTTTTTATGCGGCGTTTACGCCTCTTTGCTTGCCGCCGCATTCTTTTTATTCAACGGTTTTTACGCTTATAGAATAATAATAGGGCATTTGACTTATCACGGTTTTATGCTCATTCCTCTTATATCCTTTTTTTTATTATGGAATAAAAAAGCGACAAACATTCGTTTTATCTCGGATATAGCATACTCTTTACTATCGGCGCTTTTATTCTCATACATATTGTATTCCGGCGGAGTTCATATAATTATTCCCGGAATTTTAACGATTATTGCGGGCGCTTTAATTTACGGAATTTACGGCGAAGCCGACAATTTGAAACCGTTGATATTAAGAGCCTTTTTATTTTTACTTTTTACTTTTTCATTCTCCTTTTCAAAAATATCGGCATGTTTACACACCATAACAAACCTTCCCCGATCAGGTTATCCAATAGCGGTTTTTGAATTTAAGGACGCTTTAATTGTGCTTTTTAAATCCTTATTTTTTAAAGCCGTAGAATGGGAAGAGATAGAAGCCTTAATAAGCAATACCTCCATACCTTTAAGCCGGCATGAATTTGAATTCGGAGTAACTCCGCTTGTTCTTATTTTAATTATTATAGGAGCGGTCAACTTTTTTTTTAAATATAAAAAAAATAATAATTTAAAAGAGAATGACAATCGCAAATTATATGCGATTATTTTGGTTTTTATTTTTTTAATACCTTTATGTCTTAATACTTATATACCCGGATTATACGATCTGTTTAAAACAATACCTATAATAAAAAATAGCGTAACATTAGTGCGCTGGTATTCGTTTTATATATTGCCGGTAATACTATTGGGGGTTATCGGAGCCGATCGATTAAAAATTTCCAACAAACTGAAATTTTGTTCGGCGTTTATTTTTATATCCATTATCATTATTGCAAATGGCGTTTCCGATAAATCCTATTATCATAATCAGAATTTTATACCCTCAAGAGCATTAAGAGTTTATGATTACGCCGCGCAAAATAATTATATCCCGCCTATAAAACATGCTTCCGATCAAATAAGAACGAAACACAATACATTAAAAGGAGACGATATTTTAATCGGATTTGGAGTTTCAAATATAGAATGCTATGAAGCTTTATTCGGATACAAACATGAATTTTTTCCTCAAAAAAATAAGCTTTATCCCGCAAGTATTTACGCATTAAAAGAGGGTTATTTTAACATGACAAATCCCGCCTGCTATACATTTCCAAACGCAAATTCATGCAAACCCGGGGATAATTTTACCGTCTATCAACACAAGGAGCTTCGAAATTTTGCGAGTTACAAGCCTTTTAAATTCAAGCTTCCTATAATACAAAAAATTGCAAATAAAATCAGTTTTATAAGTTTAAGCTGGGCTATACTATTTTTAATGTACTTTGCGGGGGAATTAATTTTAACCGGTTATAAAAAAAAGGGAAACGCCCGCGAGCGTAGCGAGAACAAATCCCTTAATTAAATTTTAAACAGAGGATAACTTATGAAAAAATTATTCGGCACAGACGGAATCAGAGGATTTGCAAATAAAGAGCCAATGACATCCGAAACCGCTTTAAAAGCAGGAAAAGCGATTGCTTCCTTTTGCATAAAAAATCAAAAAATTCCTCGAATAATAATAGCAAAAGATACCAGAATATCCGGCGATACAATAATGTACGCCTTAACTTCCGGCATAATCTCAATCGGATTAGAGGTTACATTTGCCGGAGTAATTCCCACGCCTGCGTTAGCGTTTTTAACCAAAACCTTAAATTACGGATTAGGAGTTATGATAACAGCTTCTCATAATCCCTTTTACGACAACGGAATAAAACTTGTAGGAGACAACGGATATAAGCTTGCCGACGCCCAAGAAGAGGAAATCGAAAAAATAATATTAAATCCGACCAATCGGCTTTTATCCGCAGACATAAGCAAAACAGGGCGGACGCATATTTTGGAAGACCCCTTAAAAAAATATATTAAATTTCTTAAAAAAAGCGCGCAAATTGATAATTTCAAGAAAAACATAAAAATTGTTGCAGATTGCGCAAACGGGGCGGGATCTTTTGCGCTTTCTATGCTTTTTAACGAGTTAAACATAAACGCCGAAATATTATTCGATAAGCCTAACGGAATAAACATAAACGAAAACTGCGGCTCCGAACACCCGCAAATTCTTGCCGAAAAAGTTATTGAAACAAAAGCCGATATCGGAATCGCTTTAGACGGAGATGGAGACAGACTTACCGCAGTTGACGAAAAAGGAAGCATAATACATGGAGATGCGCTTGCGGCAATATACGCTAAAGATTATCAGGATAAAAACAGGCTTAAAAACAATTCCGTAGTTACTACAATAATGAGTAATGCCGGACTTAGCGCTACATTTAAAAAAATGAACATTACCCATCATAAATCCGGCGTAGGCGACAAATATGTTATGGAAAAAATGATAGAAACCGGTTCCGTATTAGGAGGCGAATATTCCGGGCATATGATATTCGGAGATAATCATACCGCCGGAGACGGGCTTCTTGCGGCGCTAAAGCTTATAAAAATAATAGATGAGACCGAAAAACCGCTTTCCGATCTTGCAAAAATCGTAAAAATAATGCCTCAAACCATTATAAACGTAAATGTTTCAAGCAAGCCGGATATAAGCAAAATACCCGCAATTTCCGACGCAATAAAAGAGGCTCGAGAAAAATTAAAGAATACCGGAAGAGTTTTAGTAAGATATTCCGGCACACAGCCCAAATGTAGAGTGATGATTGAAGCCGAAGATAAAAACATAGCTGAAAGAGCCTGCAAAAAAATTGCGGATATTATAAAAAATAATATTAAATAAATTCGGATTTTAGACGCAAAAAAAATTTTAAACCCCTTTTGCTCGAATATAAGCAGAGAAAACAATAAAAAGGTTTTTCGCTTTGTTTCGTAATGACAGGTTTGCTATTATTTTGACGGAAGTTTTTATTGCCTGCCATTTCGCGAATTTTTTCCTACTGCCTGTCATTTCGACGAGCGTAGCAAGGAGAAATCCCTTAATTAACCAATAAAAAATATAAATAAGGAAATTTCGCCGTGATATATATAGAAAAAGACATAGAAAACCATCCTGAAACCTTAAAAATAACATCTGCAAGCAATGCAAAAATAAAAACAATTGAAAACGCCGAAAAACTCTTTAAACAAATATCCAAAGCTTCGGACCCCATAGAAGCGGGAAAAAAAGTATTACTTCTTTCTAAAAACAAAGGACCCTTTTTAAAAAAATGTCCGGGAACAAAAAATTATCTATGCTGCGGATATAAAATACTTCATCTTGCAAGCTTTTGCACAATGGATTGCTCATACTGCATATTACAAGCCTATTTTCATCCTCCCATACTTATATATTTTGTTAATACAAGCGATATGGAAAAAGAATTAGATGAGCTTTTTGCCGAAAAAAAAATATACAGAATAGGCACAGGCGAGTTTAGCGACAGCCTCATTTTTGAAAAATATACAAACACATCCGCCCGTCTTATCGAAAAATTCGGCAAACAAAGCCATTGCGTATTAGAATTAAAAACAAAAACCGTAAACATAAAAAAACTACAAGGGCTTAATCATAACCGCAAAACAATAATCTCTTGGTCCTTAAATACAGAAAAAGTTATAGCCGAAGAGGAAAAAAGAACCGCTTCCCTTGACGCAAGATTAAATGCGGCGGCTCAATGCGAAAAATGGGGTTATCCGCTCGCTTTTCATTTTGATCCCGTCATAATATACAAAGACTGCGAAAAAGATTACAAAAAAGTAATAAAAAAGCTTTTTCAAAGCGTATCAAAAGATAATATAGTATGGATAAGCATAGGAACATTTCGTTACATTCCGACCCTAAAAAAGATAATAGAAAACAGGTTTAAAAATTCTAAAATCATATACGGAGAGTTTATAAAAGGGCTTGATAATAAAATGCGCTATTTTAAGCCCATAAGAATAGAATTCTATAAAAAAATAATAGATTACATCAAAAGCATTGCGCCGAACGTTCTTATATATTTTTGTATGGAGGATGAGCAAGTTTGGCAAAAAAGCTTCGGTTTTACGCCGGAACAAAAAGGCGGGCTTGCCTTAATGCTCGATAAAAGCGCAAAGCGACATTGCGGGTTAAAACAAAACATAATGGAAAATTTTTAAAATGAAGAAAAAAAATAAGTTCACAAAAATATTATGCACCATAGGACCAGTTTCAAACAACAAAAAAATCATTAAAAAAATGTATAAAAACGGCATGAACGGAGTTCGCATTAACACCGCTCACGGAGAAATTGAAGATTATCAAAAAACCGTAGATACGGTCAGAAGCATAATTAATGTTCCAATCGTTTTAGACATTAAAGGACCCGAGATTAGAATACGGCTTGCTCAAAAAATATCTATAAGTAAAAACACAGAATTTAAAATATACGGCTCCGTAAACAAAACGGCGCCCTACTTTAGCTTTAACATTATAAAAGACATATCCGCAGGCGACGAAATACTAATAGACGACGGCAAACACGCTTGCAAAATAATAAAAAAAGCAAAAAATTTTGTTACTGTAGCGGCAAAGCGGGATATAGAGCTAATGCCGAATAAAAGCTTAAACATACCCAAAAAAGCCCTATCCTTGCCCTCCCTTAGCCAAAAAGATATTGAAGCCGTTAATTTTGAAAAAAAAAACAACATAGAATATATCGCCCTATCCTTTGTAAGAAATAAAAGCGATTTAATAGATTTGAAAAAAAGAATAGACAATGCCGAAATTAAAATAATAGCAAAAATCGAAAATCAACAAGGCGTGGCAAACATAGACGAAATAATCGAAAATTGCGCGGGAGTTATGATTGCAAGAGGAGATTTGGGCGTTGAATTATCCATAAAAAAAATCCCTCAAATTCAGAAAGAAATAATCTCAAAGTGCAACGATGCCGGAAAAATCAGCATAGTGGCAACCCAAATATTAGAATCAATGGTAAAAAATCCAAGCCCTACAAGAGCCGAAGTCTCCGACATTACAAACGCTATTTTAGATGGCGCAGATTGCTTAATGCTTTCTCAAGAAACTACAATAGGCGATTTTCCGGTTGAATGCGCGCGCCAAATGTCCGAAATAGCCCTTGAAACCGAAAAAAACGTTAAGACTAAAAAAATCGCAATAAATAAAAACAACATATCCGAAAACCTATCGCTCGCCGCGGCAAAGCTTGCGCAAAAACTGCCCGTAAAAAAAATCATCTGCATGACGCGATCAGGATATACCGCAACAAATATCGTAAAGCATAGAGTTAATAAACCCGTTATTGCAATAACTCCGAGTTTGCAAATCCAAAAACAATTAATGCTTTTCTATTCAATAGAGCCGTTTACATATTCCGGCAACATGGAAAAGTATTCTATAATCGCCATCGTAAAACAACTTTTAGAAGATAAAATAGTTGAAAAAAAAGGGTATATTCTATTTACTACCGGAAGACATTCCAAAGGAAGCAAAAGAACAACCACAATCGAAGTTCATGACGTAAAAGACCTGTTAGATTATATAGGACTGCCCGCTTAAAGCTTTAAAATTTGCAATGTTGATAAAATTATGCGAAAAACAGATTGCAAATACTACTTTGAAAAAAAGGATACAAAATGAATTTTGCAAAATCATATATAACAGACGAAGCCGGCAAAATAAAAAGCGTTATACTCGATTACAAGTTATATCAAAAAATCGAAGAAATTTTTCTTGATCAAGGCTTGCTAAAAGCTATGCGGGAAGTCGAACAAAAAGAAGAGGTAAGTTATGAACAAGTGAGAGAGTTAATTAAAGAATTATGAATATTACTCTTAAAAAAATATTTTTAAAAGATATTGAAAAAGTGGCGGAGCCTCAAAAAAATCGGGTGAAATTTTTTTTGGAAGAACTTTATGCAAACCTTTCAATTATAGAAAATTATAAAATTAAAAAGTTAAAAGGAACAAAAAAAGGGAGTTTTTTCAGAGTCAGATTCGGAGAATATAGGTTAGGATACGAAAAAAGAGATGATGAAATTATTATCT
>JAOZTP010000069.1 GCA_029939135.1 Desulfobacterales bacterium | reverse complement strand
CGCATACTACTCCTATGCCTTTTATACTTTTTACAAGCCGTTTAAATGTATTAAGGTTTTGCTTTATAAAAGCCTGTTTTTCCAAAAAATCTTTTGGCGGATATCCGGAAACCGCCAACTCTGGAAATACTACGATATCTGCGGACAAAGATTTTGCTTTATTTGCAAACTCCGTTATTTTATTAAAATTATACTCAAAATTTCCTATTATAGGGTTAATCTGAGCTAAGGCTATCTTCATTATTCGACGCTCTCCAATTATTAATTAATTTTAAAAAGCCTTCCTCTGTTTGTTAAAAATTGTTTTAAAATACGGGAGCAGAGCTTATTATAAAAGATCAATTCCCGCAAAAAAATATCCGATCTCAAATGCTGCAGTATGCGGCGCATCCGAGCCGTGAACCACATTTTTTTCTATATCGGTTGCAAAGTCGGATCTTATAGTTCCTGCTTCAGCCTCTTTGTAATTAGTGGCTCCCATAAGTTTACGGTTTTTTTCTATAACGTTTTCCCCTTCCAAAACAATTGCAACGCATTGTCCTGAAGACATGAAATCGGTAAGGCTTTCAAAAAAAGGGCGTTTGCTATGAACCGCATAAAAGCCTTTTGCCTCCTTTTTTGTCATTTTGATTAATTTCATACCGACTATTTTAATGTTGTTTGCTTCAAAACGTTTGACAACTTCGCCTATCAAACCTTTTTTAACTCCGTCCGGTTTGACGATAGATAATGTTCTTTCCATTCTAATTCCTTTCAAATTTTTTTTAAGTTATTAATTATAATTAAATATAAATTTTTATCTGTTTAATTTTCCGTAAAAAAAATCAATTCCCGTCTTGTCAGGCAAAGCGAGAAATCTCTTTATTATTTTATAATTCTTTTTTTTTGCGTTTAATACTATCGCAGCCCTTTTTTACAATTTCTTTATTAATTGCGTATGTTTTAATAGTCTGCGGTTCTTATTTTTTCAATATTAAAATTAAAATAGAAAAGGATAAATTTTTAATTGCAAAATAAAAAAGCGCAAAAAAAATTTCAATACAACCTCTTTACAATGTTAGCGCCTTAAAAAATCATTTAAAAACAAAAAATGCGGCTATTTTTCTCAGTTTAAGGTTAATTCTATTTTGCGGTTAATAGCATGGCCAATTGAGCGAAGTATAAAATAAAATTTTTTTTTGCTTGTAATATCCAAGCCAATTTTTTACTATTAATTACAATCAAAAAAAGGTTCGCAAAATATAAACAAAAATTTGTTTGCTATAAGGGCAACGGATAAAACAGAAAATTATACGGCAAAATTTAAAAGGAGGAACTTATGACTGATATTAACTCCCAAATAAAAGATGAAATTTTAAAAAAAATAACGGATAAAAAACTTCCCTGTGCCATAGCGTTTAAAATAGCCGCAGATAATAATACGGAAGCCTTTGTTATAGGAAGATTGGCAGACGAGCTTGAGATTAAGCTTTGCAAATGCCAGCTTGGGCTTTTCGGTTATCAGCCGAAAGAAAAACCTGTAAAACCTGCAAAAGATATTAACCGAAACAGCAAGGATGAAATTATGAAATATGTAAAAGAAGGGCGAATTTCCTGCAAAAATTTGTGGAAAGCGGCAAAAGAAACGGATATCACAAAAATGGGAGCGGCAAATATTTGCGAAGCTTTAAATATTAAGGTTGTCTCTTGTCAGTTAGAGGCTTTTTAATTTGATCGGTTATCGTAAAAAAATTTTTAATCACAAAAAGAATGATGAAATTGTAGCGCATAACAAAGAAATTTGTTCGTTTGCAAGGCAATATGAAAATTTTAACCGTAGGGATATATATAATATTTCGAGGATTAAAATTTTCGCATAACGCAGTAAACGGGTAAATTAAGAAGTTATACGCCAAAATTTTTAAATCATTCTTTCTATCTCTTTTATTTTGGAATTAAGCATTCTATCGGATACGGTTATTTTTCCTTTTATTGCTTGAGCAAATATGAAAACCTTATATTCTTCAAGCATCCAAAAAAAGTTTTCTATCTCTTTGCGTTTTTCCTTTGTAGTTAATTCGGTTAATTCGGCTATAAAAACATTAAGTCTTTTTTTATATTCTATTATTTTTTTCTCTTTTTTTATATAATTATAAAAATTTTCAACTCCGCGTAAAGCGCGAATTTCTATTGTTTTTATATAAGATATAATCTCTTTTATTTTTTCATTATCGTATAAAAAAAGAAAATTTTTCGGCGCAAGACGATAAAGCTCTTTTTTTAATTCGCTTAAAAAATTAAGTATTTCATAAGAGTTATATTTTTGTTCAAAATTTAATATTTGTATATTGGCATTATAAAAAGCCTGTATCAGCAAAAAGGCGCAATTAAGTTTTTCAATTCCTTTTATGATAATATTTTTCTTTAACTCCTGTATATAACAAAAAAACTCCTCCTTTTTTTTTATATTTTTATAAAAAAGCAATCTTATAACGCTTTCGTATACATTTTTTTTAAACTCTGTTTTTCCGCCAAAATAAAAGGTAATTCTCTCTATATCCTTATTTTTTAAAATAATATTTTTTTTAAAAAATTTTAAATCCTGCTTAAGATGCGTTTCATAAAGAGAGGCTATTCCTTTTTTATGATTTTTTATACTTATATTTTTATCCGAATAAAGAAGAAGTCTTAAATCATTTTTTTTATTATCAAAAGCCGTTAAAGCGGGATAAAATGTTCGGCTTGCGCCGTTTCCCTTTGTAAAGGTTATTGTTTCAGGAATATTTTCAAAGTTTGACGCATTTATAGGGTTTTTATTATTCAAAGCTTCCCATTTTTTTTTATGATGAAAAAAATTATCCGCCTTTTCCGCTTTTTTAAAAGTTTTATTTAATGCGGATTTATCTCTTGTCGCAACTATCTCTTTTCCTTTTTCATCTATTACGGATACCCGCATCTTTAAATAATCCGGCAAATCGGCTTCCGTCCATTCGGACGCCGGAATATCCACATTAAAGCGTTTATAAATAAAATCGGACAAAGCCGCAGCCAAAGGTCTGCCCTCTTTTTTAATCTCGTCGGTTATTATTTTTGCAAAAGAGGATATGGGAACAAGCTCTTTTCTGTATTTTTTCGGGAGTTTTTTTATCATAGCCTCTATTTTTTCGGTAAAAAGTCCCGGAACAATCCAATCTATCCTATTTATATTCAAAGAGTTAGCTTTATTTGCGGGGATTTGAAGAGTAACTCCGTCATCCTCTTTTTTAACGTTAAAATTGTATCTGCATTTAAGATTTTTTCCGTCTAATTGCAGCCAGTCCGGATATTTGGCAATATCTTCGGACAAAGGCTCTTTTTCTTGCATATCCTCCTGTTTCATATACAAAAAGCCGTCTCCGCCTCTATCTTTTATAAATTTTTTAAAGCTTTTTATATCGCATATGCCGCCGATTTTTTTGGCGTAAAAATTATATATGCTTTCTTCCGATGCCATTATATCTTTCCGCCTAAGCCTATTTTCCATATCTACTATATTATTTTCCAAGCTCTTATTATGCTCGGCAAACCCAAAAGTATCCTCTATATCCTTTTCCATAAGCGCGCTTCTTATAAATATTTCGGAAGCTTCGGCAGGATTTATTCTTCCGTAAGAAACCTTTTTCCCTTCCGATATAACAAGTCCGTTTAAAATTACCTTTTTATAAGCTACAACTTCGCCTCTTTTTTTCTCCCAATGAGGCGAATAATAAGAATATTTGCATTTGTCCGCAAAAAGCTCTTCAAGCCATTTCGGGTCTATATTGCCGTTAATTCTTGCAAACAAAGCGGATGTTTTTACAAATTCGGCGGATACTACCCATTCTTTTGCCTTATTAAACAAAGCCGAACCCGGAAAAATCATAACCTCTTTATCTCCGGAGGCTTTATATATATTTTTCTCTTTTTTAACCGCTATATTAGATAAAAAACCGCTTAACAAAGCCTTATGAATCGCTTGGTATTTATCGGAAAAATCCTCATCCTTTTTATTTGTCGTTTTATAATCTTCCTGTTTTATTTTGACTTTATTTGCTTCGATCATTTTTTTGATCTGAAAACAAATATCTTCCCATTCAAGCATTCTTTTAAAGGAAAGAAAATTTGCCCCGCAAAATTTCTTCTTTGCTCTTCTTATTTGGCTTTTAGACTTTGCCTGATCAGAAGCCTCATTGTATCTTTTCCATATATTTAAATAAGATACAAAATCAGAATCGGTATCCGTAAATTTTTTATGAACGCCGTCCGCCTGTTCCGTTTTTTCCAAAGGTCTTTCTCGCGGATCCCGCCCGCTTAATGCGGATACTATTATTAACGCTTCGTTTTCGCTTTTTGTTTTAAAAGATTCTATTAATATTGCCGCAAGTCTAACATCTATAGGCATTTTTGCCATAAAAACGCCTTTTTCGGTAAGTATATATTTTTTACCCGCCCATTTTATTGCGCCAAGATCGCTTAAAAGCTTAAATCCGTCTCTTATTCTTTTGGAATCTGGAGCGTCTATAAAAGGAAATTTATAAATATCTCCGAGTCTTAAAAAAAACATTTTCAATATAACATCCGCAAGGTTCGATCTTAATATTTCCGGAAGCGTATATAATGGACGGCTATTATAATTCTCTTCAGAATAAAGCCTTATACAGATGCCGCTTTCAACCCTTCCGCATCTGCCTTTTCTTTGCTTTGCGCTGCTTTGCGATATTCGGTCTATAGGCAAAGAGGATATTTGCGTTGCCGGATTATATTTTAAAATTCTTGCAAAACCGGTATCTATTACATATTTAATCCCCTCTATGGTAATTGAAGTCTCTGCGATATTAGTTGCCGCTATTATTTTTCTTTTATCAAAATACTCAAATACGCCGCTCTGTCTTGCGCCGGCAAGCCTTGCATAAAGAGGCATGATAAGATTTGTTTTCGAGTTTTTTTCGAGTTTTTCGCAAGTCTCTTTTATATCCGCTTCCGTTGGCATAAATATCAGAATATCCCCAAATCGACTTTCCGCTTCAATTCTATTTACCGCTTTTACCGCCATATCCACATAATCGGCGTCCTCATCTTTTGCGGAAGGCATATATCTTGTTTCTACCGGAAAGGTTCTGCCGGATACTTCTATTACCGGAGCGTTATCAAAGGCTTTGGAAAATTTTTCCGTGTCTATGGTGGCGGAAGTTATAATAACCTTTAAATCTCTTCTTTTTTTTAACAAGGTTTTTAAAATTCCAAGAGTAAAATCTATATTTAAGCTTCTTTCATGAGCTTCATCCACTATTATGGTATCGTATTGATAAAGACGCGAATCCTTTTGAAGTTCGGCAAGAAGTATGCCGTCTGTCATAATCTTTATATAACTGTTTTTATCGGTTTTATCCGAAAATCTTATTTTATAACCTACGGCTTTGCCTATATCCGTTTTTAATTCTAAAGCAATTCTTTTCGCCACATAAACCGCGGCGATTCGTCTTGGCTGAGTGCAGCCTACAATTCCATTTATTCCTCTTCCCGCCGCGAGGCAAAACTGCGGTATCTGAGTTGTTTTGCCAGAGCCTGTTTCGCCCGCGATAATTAAAACTCTGTTTTTTAATATAGAAGAGATTATCTCATCCTTTTTTAAAAATATAGGCAGATTTTTATTAAAATACGGTTTCGGAAGGTTTGCTTTTCGCCTTTTAATACGGTTATGCGCCGCATCCTTTAAAAGCGGTCTCTTATATTTTCTATTTTCCATTTTATACATTTAAATTTAGCCGAATAATCTCCTATTTTGCCCATTTTCTGCGTTAAGCGCTCAAATGCCTTGAAAACAAACAAAATTTTTTGCTATCCTGCGAAATTTTATCATTCTTTTTTCTAATTAACTATTTATAATAACGGAGATTTACTCTTTTTATATTTTAATGAAAAAAGCGCTCCTCTTGCGATCGTCAAAATAATAGGGAACAAATCGTTTGTCGCAAAAAACGCCTGTCATTTCGAGCAAAGCAAAAAATCCCTTTATTATTCACTTTTAACCCGCCTCTTGCCTACGGTCTCGCGCCTTTGTTTCATAATCATTCTTTTTTGTATCCGATTAGAATTATAAGCGCTCGCCATGTAAAGTCTTATAAAAAATTAAAATATTAATAATTGCAATTAGTTATAACTTTAGATATATTAAATACCGCTCCTTTGTTAGCATTTAAAACTTCGTTATTAGCCTTGCCCATTCTCTCCTTTTTTTGCGGGTCATTTAAAATAGACAAAGATTTTTTATAAAAATCTTCGGCGTCAAAAACGATTTTTGTTCCTTCCGATTTTATAAGGGTTTCGTATATTTGCTTAAAATCATTTGTATAAACCCCCGTTAAAATAGGCTTTGAATATGCCGCAGGTTCAAGCGGATTATGCCCCCCCTCGTTTATCAAACTTCCGCCTACAAAGGCAAGATCGCTTATAGCGTAAAATTCTTTTAATACTCCTATTTTATCAATTATTATTACGTCGTTGGCGTCTGTTGCCTTTTCTTTTTTGCTTAATAATGCCGTATTAAAATTTTTGAACAGTTTTAACAGTTCATATCCGCGCCGCGGATCTCTCGGAGCTATAATTAAAACCAAATCCTTTATTTTGCTTTTCAATTTTAAAAAAGCCTCTTTTATTATTATCTCTTCTCCTTTATGAGCGCTTCCTACGGTTATAACCTTTTGCTCTATATATATTCCAACATCCGCTTTAAGCTCTTCTATACGCTTTAAATCAAATAAAGGCGCATTAAAATCAAATTTGGTATTACCAGTTATTATAAGTCGTTCGGACGGATAACCTAACAATTGAAAATCTTCTTTACGCTTTTTATTTTCAACGCATATAATATCGAAATTTAAAAAAATGTTTTTAAAAATGTTTTTAAACTTAAAGGAGGTTCTTGAAAGTTTGGCGTTTATAAGAATAATTGGAATCCCTCTTTTTTTTACAATTGATAAAAAATTAGGCCAAATATCTGTTTCGTTTATCACTATCAATGAAGGATTAACCTTTTTTAAAACCTGTTTTATCGAAAAAATAAGATCAAACGGGAAAAAAAAGAGGGGGTCCGCCTTGTCTTTCAAAAGATTATTAGCCGTTTCATACCCTGTTTTTGTGGAAACAGAGACTACTATCTCCTGTTTGCCGTAAAAATCTTTTAAGCTCTCGACTAAAGGAACAACAGCCGCAAGCTCTCCTACGGAAAGAGCGTGTATCCAGATAGGCTTTACTTTTTTATCCGTTTTAATACCGGTTATCCCAAGTCTTTTTAATACGGTATTTCTTCTTTTTGCAAACGCCGAAAAAAAAGGCAAAACCAGTATAAAAAATACCGTAATTAATATATTATATAAAATAATAATAGATTTCATTATTATATCTTTACAAAACAGTTAATTTTCAATACAAAACCGATTTTATAACCAAAGCTTATACGTTTAAAAACATTAATATTTTTTTTACGAATCGCCTTAAAATTAAAGATAGTTAAACGCAAAAACTAACAAAGCGATCTCTTGATAATCAATTTATTAACCTCTGAATATAACATATAAAAGAAAAAATGGAAAAAACAAAATCCAAATCAAAAAAAGAAAAAAAAAACCTTCGCCGCATAGTACCGCTGATCAAGACGCATAAGATAAAGTTTTTTTTAGCGATTTTATGCATGCTGCTTGTAGCCGGAACATCCGCGGCATTGGCTTGGATAGTCAAGCCTGTATTAGACGATGTTTTTATAAAAAAAGATATAGATAAGCTTTACTTAATATCCGTTAGTCTTATTACCATCTTTTTTATAAAAGGAGCCGCCGCTTTTATGCATGTATATCTTATGACTTATATAGGACAACATATTGTAAAAGTTTTAAGAGACAATCTTTATAACGCTATAATAGATCTTCCCTTATCTTTTTTCCATAAAGAAACTACAGGCGCTTTAATGTCTCGAATCACTTATGACGTTAACATAGTAAAAGATATGTTATCCACTGCGGTTACCAACATAGGAAGAGATTTCTTTACTATTATCTGCCTTACAATATTAATATTGTATCAAGATTGGAAAATGGCTTTAATAGCGATAATAGTTTTGCCGATAGCATTTTTTCCGGTTTTTATATTAGGAAAATGGGTTCGTAAGATAAGCGCTATGGTGCAAGATGCTATGGGAAAACTAAACATATTTTTACATGAAACCTTTGCGGGGAATAAAATAATAAAAGCGTTCGGAACAGAGGAGTTTGAAAAAAAACGTTTTATAAAAAAAAGCGCCGAGCTTTTAAAAATGGAGATGAAAGCCGTTATTCCCGATAAAGGGGGATCCTGTATAATAGAATTCTTTACCGGGTTTGGCATTGCTGCGGTAATCTTTTACGGGGGACTTAACGTTATAAAAAATGAAATGACGCCAGGGACATTCTTCTCTTTTATTACCGCAGTCGGACTGCTTTACGATCCGATAAGACGAACGGCTCCTTTAAACAGCGTAATTCAGCGGGGACTTGCGGCGATTGAAAGAATATTCGATATTATAGAAAAAAAACCGGATATTAAAGAAGCGCAAAATCCGATTACAATAAAAAATAAAATCAACGACATTATATTTAAAGACATCTCCTTCGGATATAACGACAAGGAATCTGTATTGCGCAATATAGATATTAAAGTTAAATCTGGAGAAATATTGGCTTTGGCTGGAACCAGCGGAGGAGGCAAAACCTCCTTTGTAAATCTACTCCCCAGATTTTACGACGTTACAAAAGGAAGCCTTTTAATTGACGGAATCAACATAAAAGAGTTTGCTTTAAAATCAGTTAGAAAAAATATAGCCATAGTAACTCAAGAGCCTATACTTTTTAACGACACCATAAAAAACAACATATCTTACGGCAAAACAAACGCCTCGGATAAAGAGATAGAAGAAGCGGCAAAAGCCGCCTTTGCTTTCGATTTTATCAAAGAATTTCCCAAAGGCTTCGATACAAATATAGGAGAGCTTGGCGGCAGACTTTCCGGAGGCGAAAAACAGCGCATATGTATAGCGAGAGCGCTATTAAAAAATGCGCCCGTATTAATTTTAGACGAAGCCACATCCTCTCTTGACGCAAACGCCGAAATGTTAGTGCAGGAAGCTCTTGAAAATTTAATGAAAGGAAGAACAACCTTTATAATTGCTCATAGACTTTCTACTATAAGACATGCGGGTAGAATTTTAATTTTTGAAAAAGGAAGAATAATCGAACAGGGAAACCATAATCAACTTATCGAAAAGCAGGGAACATATTATAAACTTTATAACATGCAAATAAAAGGAAGCGAAAAAAAAATCGATCCACATGAAACTTAATCTTTTAAACAACATATACCGCATATATGACCAATTTATAAAAAATTTCAAAAAAACATGTAAAATCGGCTGTTGCCATTGCTGTACATGCAACGTAACAATTACCTCTTTGGAAGCATACGGGATAATCAATTACATACGCAAAAATAAAAAATCAGGTTTACCCGAGCCTTTTTTTGAAAATGAAAAACGTTTTAAACCCAAACTTACAACAAACCAAATAGTGGAATTGTGTATAAAAGGGGAAAATATACCTCAAGAAGATAATAATCCGAATTGGGGAAACTGCTCCTTTTTATCCGACAAAACATGTTCAATCTATCAAGTCCGCCCCCTTATGTGTAGGTCTCAAATATCGGAGCATAACTGTAAAAAAAACGGCTATTCCCTTATAGACCCGCTTATCCTTACGGCAAATAACCTCTTCTTACAATACATAGAAAATATTGACTTTAAAGGATATTTTGGAAATATTGCAGACATGCTTATTATACTTTCAAAAAAGAATAATCTTAAAAAATATTTAAACGATAGCCTCGTAAGCGCCGATAATTCAATTATTCGTAATAGCAAAAGTAAAATTTTGATGATCCCGCCGGAACACAGAATTAAAATAATGCCGGTTTTAAACAAGCTCAATCAAATTATAACAAAATAAATTTCAAACAATTAGGAACAATCCGTTTAATTATAATAGACAAATTCATAAAACATGTTAATCTGCATAATGCTTGAATAGGTAAAAACACATGCTGATTTTATGCTTTTTCAATTCATCGGTAAAAATTTTGCTCGCAAACCGCCTCCCCTCTCCAGACCTGTTTATTTATATAATTCCTCCATCTCCTCTTCCAAACGCTTCTATTTATTTAACTAACATGCTAAAATTTTAAAAGCGGGAATAACGTAAAAAATAAAAAGTTAGGCAAGAATGCCTGTTATATGTTGCAAAAAAAAGATAAAAATAGTAATGATTTTTTGATTTTTCAATAAAATCAAAAAATATATATAAATTCGGATATAACTTAATAATGGACAATAAAAACAATCAAAAAACATTAAATAGCGCCGTTACATGCAAAGGAATAGGCCTCCACTCCGGCAAGGATGCTTTTATGAAAATAAAACCGGCTCCGGTTAATTACGGAATAAGGTTTATCAGAAAAGAT
>JAOZTP010000186.1 GCA_029939135.1 Desulfobacterales bacterium | reverse complement strand
TTAAAAGATGGAATCATCTCTCATGATGAAATTTTGATATTGGCTAATTATGTCTTTAAAAACTATCCTAAACTTTGCGACATTTTAAAAGATAAATTCAAATTTATCCTTATTGACGAGTATCAAGATGCCGATAAAAACTTTGTTGAAATACTTCTTTGTCATTTAAAGCAAAGCAGCAAAAAGAATATAATCGGTTTTTTTGGCGACGCTATGCAATCTATTTATGATAAAGGAGTCGGCGATTTAGATTCTTATAAAGGCGAAGTAAAAGAAGTAAAAAAAGAGCAGAATAGAAAAAACCCGGAATTAATTATTGAGCTTGCTAATAAACTAAGAACCGATGGGATTACCCAAACACCGTCAGATGATACCAACGCTCCGAATATGATAAAAAATAGCGGGATTAAAAAAGGTAATATTAAATTCTATTACTCTCAAAATGAAGATAAAGATATAGAAAGAGTAAAGCAGAAGACAGGCTGGGACTTTGAAGATGCTAAACAGACAAAAATATTAAATTTAACTCATAATTTAATAGCTCCGAAAGCGGGATTTTCTCATCTCATGGAAATATATGATAAAGATGGAATCATAAAATATAAAAATAGAATAAAAAGACATATTAAAGATAAGAATATTAAAGATGATTTTTCCGAAAAAACTTTTGGAGAAGTAATTGAGGTTTTATCAGGCATAGTTAAACCAACGAAGGCAATGCAAAATTTTATTGATTCTAATCAAGCATTATATGAATCTGCGAAAAAATATAATTACCAATCTTTTGCTAAAATATATATTAATAAAGAATCCTTAATTGACGGCAAAAAGCAAGATAAAGACGAGGAGAATAAAAAAGGTTCTGAAATGGACGATTTAATAAAACATCTTTTTAAGATCCAAAACAACATCTCATTTTACGATGAAAAACAATTCAATGAATTTATAAGAGCGACGGAATATAAAATAACTTCAATTCAAGATAAAATAGAGTTAAGAGAAAGAATTGATGAATTAACAAAAGTCGGAGATAAAACCATAGAAGAGATTATAAACAAGGCAGATGAATTTGGAATTTGTAAGAAAGACGATAAGCTTGCAAGATTTATATCCGAACAAGAATATGTTTATAATCGCGTAAAAAAAATAAAATTTTCCGAGTTTCAAGAACTATACGATTATCTTGAGGGTTTCACGCCGTTTTCTACGCAACATAAAGTTAAAGGCACAGAATTTAATAATGTTTTGGTAATTTTGGATAATGGCGGATGGAATAATTATAACTTTATAAAATTGTTTGAAAATAATGCTTTGGATAGCGTTAAAAAACGTACCGAAAAAATACTTTATGTTTGTTGCACTCGCGCAAAAGAAAATCTATCCGTATTTTTTAATAGCCCATCAGAAGCAGTAATCAAAAAAGCGAAAGATTGGTTTGGAGAAGAGAATGTTTGTGAAATATAATATTTTTACATAACAAACTATTTTGTTTTTTTATAAGGCTTGCGAAAATTTTAACCGCAGAAATTTTATGATTAAAATTTGAGTATAACGCCGAAAATTAGCAGAATGTCAATTTATACAAAAGTCTTTTCTATTATATTTTTATTTTGATAAAATATAATAGAACTTATTTATTTTTAATTGCCCGCGCCTCCTAATTTTTTCTCATAATCTATGCTTATCGGTTTGTAAATTTTTTTATTTTGATTTATAAAAAAAATCTTATAAAAAAATACAGGCTGTATAAACTTAAACTCAAAAACCGAAATAAAAAATTTTATCCGAAAATATTTAAAAAAAGAGGTGCATTATGGCGTCTTCGGTCGAGGAACAAATTTTAAGAGCTTCAAAAGAGATAACCGTAAAATTTATTGAAACGGGACGAGTTTCGCCTACCAATTTTACGGAATATTTTGAAGTAATATATAATACCATTAAAAAAACCGTTTTGCAGAATGATAAAAAAGATAATGCGCCGCCAAATAAAAGCGCGGAGCCAAACAATTAAAATAAATTAAGCAAACAAAATAAATATAACCTTTATAACAAGAGAGGAATAATAATGAGCTCCCTTTTATTTGAAATAGGAACCGAAGAAATTCCCGCCGGTTATATAAAACCGGCGCTTGATGCTATGGCGTCTATTCTGATAAAAAATATAGACGACTCCAGAATCGAGCATGGGAATTACAAAGTTTACGCTACTCCGCGAAGACTCGGAATAATAGTAGATAATATTTCCGCCAAACAAAAACCGCTTGTAACCAAATTAATAGGACCTCCGGCTTCCGTAGGATTTGACGAAAAAGGAAAGCCTACCATTGCGGCTAAAAAATTTGCGGAAAAAGCCGGTATAAAAACCGATAAAATCAAAACCGTTAATACCGCCAAAGGAGAATATCTTGCAGCGGAAATAACCGAAAAAGGCGGTTTATCCATAAATGTTTTAAAAGAGATACTTCCCAATCTTATCCATAAAATACCCTTTCCGAAATCTATGAAATGGTCCGATATGGATATAGAATTTGCAAGACCCATCCAGTCTTTAACCGCTCTTTTAGGCGATAAAAAAATCCCCTTCACCATAAACGAAAGAATAACTTCCGATAGATACATATCAGGACATTTTTTTATGGCGCCTCAAAAAATCAAGCTTGCAAACGCCAAAGATTATACCGAAGCTTTAAAAGCCGCTTATGTGATGCCAGATATTGCAAGTAGAAAAAAAGCGGTTTTAAAAAGCGTTCAAAAAGAAGCGGAAAAGGTAGGCGGAAAACTTTTGGAAGATGAAAAACTTTTGGATATAGTTACAAATTTAGTAGAGACGCCCTTTCCGGTAGTAGGAAGCTTCGACAAAAAATTCTTAAAACTACCGGACGAAATACTTATAACTTCTATGCGCGAACATCAAAAATATTTTGCGGTAGTTGACGAAAAAGGCAAACTTATGC
>JAOZTP010000068.1:8191-10650 GCA_029939135.1 Desulfobacterales bacterium | reverse complement strand
TAATAACTAAGGAGGAATAATAATGTCTTATAATGCAGTAGAAATGGCGGATTGGCAAATTTCGGAAGAGGCGGAAAAGAATATGCCTTTGCCGGAAGAATGGAGAGAAAAACTTGGTCTTCAAAAAGATGAGATGCTTCCCATGGGAAGGCTTGCAAAACTTGACTTTTTAAAGATTATAGATCGTCTTAAAGACAAACCGGACGGAAAATATATCGAAGTTACGGCTATTACCCCCACTCCTTTGGGAGAAGGCAAAAGCACCACCTCTTGCGGGCTTATGGAAGGCTTGGGAAAACGCGGAGTAAACGTAGGCGGCGCTTTAAGACAACCTTCGGGCGGTCCTACTATGAACGTTAAGGGAACTGCCGCAGGCGGCGGAAACTCTTTATTAATTCCTATGACCGAATTTTCGCTTGGTTTAACCGGCGATATTAACGATATTATGAATGCTCATAACCTTGCTATGGTTGCCTTAACCTCTCGTATGCAACATGAGCGTAATTATAATGACGAACAGCTTGCAAGATTAAGCAAAATGAAAAGACTTGACGTTGATCCTACCAGAGTTGAAATGGGCTGGATTATTGATTTTTGCGCTCAAGCTTTAAGAAATATTACAATCGGCATGGGCGGTCGCGCAGACGGCTTTACCATGCAATCTAAATTCGGAATTGCGGTAGGCTCGGAATGTATGGCGATTCTTTCCGTAATAAAAGACCTTGCGGATTTAAGAAAACGCTTGGACGAAATTACCGTCGCTTTTGATAAAAGCGGAAAACCGGTTACAACCGGAGATTTGGAAGTGGGCGGAGCAATGACCGCTTTTATGAGAAATACAATCAACCCTACCCTTATGTGCACAGCAGAATATAATCCTTGTATGGTTCATGCAGGACCTTTTGCCAACATTGCGGTAGGACAGTCTTCTATAATTGCGGATCGCGTAGGCTTGAAACTTTTTGATTATCATGTAACCGAAAGCGGATTTGCCGCTGATATAGGATTTGAAAAGTTTTGGAACGTTAAATGCCGAAACAGCGGATTAAAACCTCATGTATCCGTTTTAACCACTACTGTTCGAGCTCTTAAAATGCACGGCGGCGGACCAAGAGTTGTTCCTGGAATTGCTATGCCGGAAGCATACACAAAAGAGAATTTGAAGTTGGTTGAACAAGGATGCATTAATATGGTTCATCATATTAAGACTATCCGAAAAGCCGGAATTAATCCCGTTGTATGCGTAAACCGTTTTTATACGGATACGGATGCGGAAGTTAAATTAATAAAAAGAGTAGCCGAACAAGCGGGCGCTCGCTGCGCAGAATCAAAACATTGGGAACTCGGCGGAGACGGAGCGTTGGAATTTGCAGACGCTGTTATAGACGCATGTAACGAAGAGAATAATTTTAAATTCTTATATGATCTTAAAACCAAATTAAGAGATCGCGTAACATTGATTGCAAAAGAAGTTTACGGAGCAGACGGAGTATCTTGGTCTCCTGAAGCCGAAGCAAAAGCAAAAATGCTTGAAAACGACTCTCAATATGACGATTATTCCACTATGATGGTAAAAACTCATTTAAGCCTTACTCACGATCCTAGTAAAAAAGGAGTTCCTACAGGCTGGACGCTTCCTATACGCGACGTTTTGATTTATTCGGGCGCAAAATTCTTATGCCCATGCGCAGGCACAATAAGCCTTATGCCGGGCACAGGCTCGAACCCTGCATTCAGAAGAATAGACGTAGATACCAAAACAGGCAAAGTAAGCGGATTGTTTTAATCGACTTGTTTTGATTATTAAAGAGGGGGTAACAGAAAAGTTATCCCCTCTTATAGTTTGCAGGTTAGGTTGAGTAAAGCGAGGAGAGAGTATTAATGATTGCAAGAATTTGGCATGGACGAACCAAAATTAAAGATTATGAAGATTATACGGAATTTATGAGAAAAAAAGCGCTTCCTGATTATCGAGAAACAGAAGGCTTTATAAAACTAATCTTTTTAAGAAGTATTATCGAAAACGTCGGGCATTTCAAGTTGATCACATTTTGGGAAAATTTTGAAGTTATTAAGAATTTTGCAGGAGAAGATTTTGAGAAAGCAAAGTATTATCCTGAAGATAAAAAATTTTTACTGGAGTTTGAAGAAAAGGTAATTCATTATGAGGTTTTTGCAGAATTAGGTTGAGCGAAAACTCAAGCTTCGCTTTCAAACAGTTCGCATTGTCTTAACGTACAACTTGCCGAAAATTATTTCCTCATCTACAAGAGACGCTACGCAAAAAAATGTTGAATATCTCAGAAGCGAATATAATTAGAGGAAAAAGCCCGCTCATAACTTTATAGTTTGCAAGTTAGGTTGAGCGCGGCGAGGAGAAATCCCTTAATTAAAAATTTGAATTGCGAAAACTCAAGCTTCGCTTTCAAACAGTTCGCATTGTCTTAACGTACAACTTG
>JAOZTP010000068.1:0-8091 GCA_029939135.1 Desulfobacterales bacterium | reverse complement strand
TCAAACAGTTCGCATTGTCTTAACGTACAACTTGCCGAAAATTATTTCCTCATCTGCAAAAGACGCTACGCAAAAAAACGTTGAACATATCAGGAGCGAATATAATCAGAGGAAAAAGCCCGCTCATAACTTTATAGTTTGCAAGTTAGGTTGAGCGCGGCAAAGGCTTTGGGTTTCGTTTGATTTTAACTTTGGATAAAATTTTTAATCACAAAACATAATGATTGAATTTTAACGGATAACTATGAAAACAAAAATAATGATTAACGGGCTGCCCGGCAACATGGCGAAAATTGTGACGGAGCATGCTTTTTTAAACCCCTCTTTTGATATTATTCCTTTTTCCTTATCTTCCGAAAAAAACGCCGGGAAAAAATATCTTATAAATAACAGCCTATCCGTTAAATTAATCCCGCCGAAAAAGCATTTTCAAACTCTTTGCGAATTAAAAAAAAAAGAAGACTTTATTGTTATCGATTTTGCTATTCCTTCCGCAGTTAATATAAACGGCAAAGCTTATTGCGATGCAAAAATTCCTTTTATTATGGGAACAACCGGAGGGGACGTAGCGCTTCTTGAAAAGAATATATCGGAATCTTCAATACCTGCGGTAATCGCTCCTAACATGGCAAGGCAGGTTGTAGCTTTTCAGGCTATGCTTGAATTTGCGGCGGACACTTTTCCGGATCTTTTTAAGGGCTATTCTTTAAAAACGGTTGAAAGTCATCAGAGTCAAAAGGTTGGCACAAGCGGCACTGCGGAGGTTGTAGTGGAATATTTTGAAAAACTGGGCGCTTTGTTTACAGACGATGATTTTTATATGGAAAGAGATCCGCAAAAACAGCTTGAAGAATGGAAGATTCCGAGAGAGCATTTGGGAGGACACGGCTGGCATACTTATACTCTTGATTCGGATGATTCTAACGTAAAATTTGAGTTTACCCATAATGTATGCGGCAGAAACATTTATGTTGCCGGAGCCTTTGCGGCTATTTGCTATCTTGCGGATAAAGCGCTTTCTGGCTGTAAAGGAAAAGTTTTTTCTATGATTGACGTTTTAAAGAAGTAGCCGCCTGCCATTTCGACAAGCGCGGCGAGGAGAAATCCCTTAATTAGAGGAAACGCTTATTATGAAAAAAGATATAATATCCGAAATACCTATTTTTAAGGAGTTAAACAGCATGCAACTTCAAAAGGTTTCGGATATAGCGGTATTAAAACAGGTTGAAAAGAATGAGATTATATTTTCGGAAGGGGAAGAAGGCATAGGGTTCTATATTGTTGCAAGCGGTATGATAAAGATTTATAAATCTTCGATTTCCGGCAAAGAACAGATACTTCATATTTTTGAAAAAGGGGAGCCTTTCGGAGAAGCCGCAGTGTTTATGGATCGTCCTTTTCCTGCTACGGCTATGGCGATTAAAAAGGGCTCGGTTCTGTTTTTTCATAAAAAAGAGTTTATTGATTTGGCTAAAAAAGATCCGGCGTTTGTTTTAAAAATGCTTGCCGTATTATCGGTAAGATTAAAACAGCTTGCCTCTATGGCGGGAAATATATCTTTAAAGGAGGTTCCGGGCAGGCTTGCCGAGTATCTTCTTTATATGACTAAAGAACAGAATAACAAAAATGTTATATCTTTAAATATTTCAAAAAGCCAGCTTGCAGGCATATTAGGAACAATTTCGGAAACGCTTTCCAGAATTTTTTCAAAGATGAGCCTCGAAAATATAATAGAGGTAAACGGAAACAATATAAGAATACTTGATTTAAAGAAGCTTGAGGGGTTATCGAAAAACGGCTCTTTTAAGTAGTTTCCGTAGAAAAAGCCTCTATTGTGTCCGATTGCTACGTTGGATAACATTTTTAATCCTCGAAATACTATAAGTATTCCTGCGGTTGAAAATATTATCCGCCTTGAACTCGAACACAATATTACATTTTTCTACCGGAAACTGTTTAATAACTACTGTAGAAAAAGCTTCTGTTTTGCCCGACTTCTATGTTGAATAAAGGTTTTAATCCTCGCAATACTATAAGTATTCCTGCGGTTAAAAATGTTATCCGCCTTGAACTCGAACACAATATTACATTTTTCTACCGGAAACTGTTTAATAACTACCTCGAATAACAATACTCAATTTAAACAAGCTTGAAGAGTTATCTAAAAAAAATAACTATAATTCGGCTGCATAGCAAAGTAGTTTGTTCGTTTTCAAGGCGCGTGAAAATTTTATCCGCAGGAATACATGTAGTATTTCGAGGATTAAAATTTGAACGCAACGCCGAAAACGGGCAAACTACAAAGCTATGCAGCCGAATTTAATTCAAGAAGCGTTACCGATTCAATATGATAAGTATTCGGAAACATATCAACCGGCTGGATTTCCATTATATTGTAAAACTCTTTTAACGAATTTAAATCTCTTGCCAAAGAGGCGGGATTGCAGGAAACATAAACAATTCTTTTCGGCGGAGTTTTAATAATCTGCTTTAAAACGTCGCGCGCTATTCCGGAACGCGGGGGATCGATAATCATTACGTCCGGCTTAAAAGAAATTTTTGAAAGATTCTCCTTTATATCTCCCCAAATAAACTTGCAATTATCAATACCGTTAATGCGGCAGTTATCCTCGGCGTTTTTCACCGCGCTTTTTGAAATCTCAACGCCTACAACCTTTTTTGCCGCGCCCGCTACAATTATAGCAATAGAGCCGGCGCCGGAGTATAAGTCTATAGCTTTTTCGTGATTTTTTAGATTCGCATAATCTCTTACTACCTTATAAAGAGATGCGGCGCATAAAGGATTAGTCTGAAAAAAGGAGTTTGCGGACATTTTAAAATCAAAGCCGAGAATTTTCTCCTTTAAAAGCGGAACTCCGGCAAGCTGCAATTCGTATTTTCCTACATAAGAAGGCTTTTTTTGGTCGGTTATATTATTTATAACGGAAATAACTTCTGGATATTTTGTTGTAAGAATATCTACAAGCGGCTTAATTGCCCCCTCTTTTTTAAAAGCGGTTACAATATTAACCATCCATTGATCATATTCAAAAGAGTATCGCAGCATAACCGAATGCCAAAAACCGGAGCGAGCATTTTTGTTATAAAGCTTAAATTCCGATTCTTTTATAAAACTTTTTATATCCTCAAGTATAAAATTACCCGTATTATTCATAAGAAGGCAGGATTTTATATCGAATACTTTATTAGACAAGCCTTTTACATGAAGACCTATTGCAAAATCACTATCGCCAGTTTCGGCGTCGATTTCGTAGGGGGCGTCGCTGCATCCGAAAATCATTTTATTTCTATATCCTAAAATTTTATCGGACGGTATAACCGGTTTTACTACAACCCCTTTTATTTTACCGATATGTTCAATTGTTTCCTCCAAATGATTTCGTTTATATTCGAGTTGCTTTTCATAGTTTAAGGAGAGCCAATCGCATCCTCCGCAATATTCGGCATGTTGACATTTCGGAGTAACTCTAAAAGGAGACGGTTCAATGATTTCTACGATTTTTGCTTCCGCAAATCTCTTTTTTTTTCTTTTAATAACAATCCTAACACGATCCTGCGGAATTCCGTTTTCTACAAAGATTGTAAAACCTTTGATTTTTGCAATTCCTTTTCCTCCGAATGCGCTTTTTTCTATATTAACTTCAAGAATCGTATCCTTTGTTATTTGTAATTCATTTGGATTCAATAATTTTATCCTTTATACTTTTAATATTATGGTTTCCATAACCTTTATTTACTCGCGCTTTTTGATATTGGATATTGCAAGCAAAAAATTCTTTTATTATTTTGACGATAGTTTTTCCAATACGGTTTCCGCATGTTTTACTTCGCCGGTTTTTCTTTTTGTTCGGACTCTTACATTCTTCCAAATATCTTCGATTATCCCTTCCGGCGATATTAATACGGTGCTTCTGATAACCCCTTCGCATTCTTTGCCGCATACTTTTTTAGGACCCCAAGCGCCGTAATCTTTCATTGTTTTTTTATCTCTATCGCTTAAAAGAGTTATCTTTAAATTATGTTTTGCTATAAACTTTTTGTGAGATACAACAGTATCAGGGCTTACTCCGAGAACCTCGGCATTGATTTTATTAAGCTTTTCTTTAATATCAGAAAAATCTATCGCCTCTTTTGTGCATCCGGATGTGTTATCTTTAGGATAAAAGTATAATATTAAATGTTTTCCCTTAAAATCTTCTAATTCAACCTTTTTTTCATCCTGATTTAAAAGATTAAATGCCGGAGCCTTTTTGCCTATTTCGATCATTTTTTTTACCCCTTTTAAGATTATAATTTTTAAATGGAATTAAGCGTTTTGATTTATAGTGGAATTTATAATGTATAACAATAATTATTTTATATAAAACGGCAAACCGGCAGGAGTTTTATTTATATTAAAAGAATTATTGAAAATAACGGCGCTATATTATATTTTATTTAAAAGTCTTTCGAGAGGCAAAAGCCGCTCCGCAAATAAACTGCAAACATATCAGGAGATAGTTTAAACAGAGGAAGCCTTTATTATTAATAATTAATCATCAAATTTCGACGCATAACAAAATAATTTGTTTGTTTATGCATCTAATAACGATTTTTAATCATAAAACATAATGATTGAATTTGGGCGGATAACAAAGTAATCTGTTTGTTTGCAAGGCGAAAAAATTTTTTAACCGCAGGAATACTAAAGTATTTCGAGGATTAAACAATTCTTAATCACAAAACATAATGATTGAATTTGGACGGATAACAAAGTGATTTGTTTGTTTGCAAGGCGAAAAAATTTTTTAACCAGAGGAATACTAAAGTATTTCGAGGATTAAACAATTCTTAATCACAAAACATAATGATTGAATTTGGACGGATAACAAAGTGATTTGTTTGTTTGCAAGGCGAAAAAATTTTTTAACCAGAGGAATACTAAAGTATTTCGAGGATTAAACAATTTTTTCAACGCCGCAAACGGGCAAATTACAAAGTTATCCGCCCAAATTTATAATATAGGAGTAAAATATAATGAGTCTATTGATTAAAAACGGGCTGATTGTAACGTCCGACGCCCAATATAACGGAGACGTATATGTTGAACAAGAAAAGATAAAAGCAATAGGCGTAAATCTTAATTTTAAAGCTAAAGAAGTTATAGACGCATCCGGCAAATACATTCTGCCCGGAGCAATAGATTCGCATACTCATCTATGTATGCCTTATATGGGAACTTATGTTAAAGACGATTATAAAACCGGCAGCATAGCCGCTGCATGCGGCGGAGTTACCTGTATATTGGATTTTAATACTCAGAGAAACGGAGAAACGCTATACGAAGCGCTTGAAAGAAAAAAAAAGCTTGCCAAAGGAAATAGCGCGGTTGATTTTTCTTTACATCCTTCGATCACCGAGCCGAAAGATAATATAATTAAAGAGATAAAAACGGCGATTACAGATTACGGAACCCCAAGCTTTAAAGCATACATGACTTATGATTTTAGGTTGGATGATTATGCAATATTAAGAATGCTTGAAAAAACAAAAAAATACGGCGGCATTGTTCAAGTGCATGCCGAAAATTTTGGCATAATAGAATACCTTAATAATAGTTTTGAAAAAAAGAAAAAGCTTTCAATACCGCATCACCCCAAAAGCCGTCCTAACATAGCGGAGGCGGAAGCTATATCACGAGCAGCAAAGCTTGCGGAAATAACCGGCGGAAATCTGTATATAGTTCATCTTTCTTCAAAAGAAGGTTTAAAAGAGGTTATGCGCGCAAAGGATAAAGGGGTTAATATAATAGCCGAAACATGCCCCCAATATCTTGTGCTTGACGAAAGCAGATATTTTGAGCCGGAATTTAACGGCGCAAAGTATGTTATGTCTCCCCCGCTTCGGGATAAGCAAAGCTGCGAAGCTTTATGGGAAGGAATAAGAAGAGGCTATATTTCGACCGTAGGAACCGATCATTGTCCTTTTGATCTTAACGGCATGAAGGATATGTTCGGCAAAGATGATTACAGAAAAATTCCGAACGGCGCGCCCGGCATAGAAACCCTTATGACGCTTATCCATTCCGAAGGGGTTGCAAAAGGTAAAATTACGCTCCAACAGATGGTTAAAATATTATCTGTAAATACCGCAAAGATATTCGGCTTAAAAAATAAAGGCTCGATTTGTCCGGGCAAAGATGCGGATATAGTTATATTTAATCCGAAAATAAAATTTAATATCTCTTATAAAAAGCTTCATATGAACGTTGATTATAACCCTTACGAAGGCTTTGAAATTGCCGGTATGCCGGAGATAGTATATGTTAGGGGTAAAAAAGCGGCTCAATTTAAAAATGATAGAGTCGAGTTTGTAGGAGAGATCGGCAGGGGCAGGTTTATAAAAAGAGAGCCGAGTTTTTAAATTTTATATGGAAACCACATTATTAAAAAGTAATCGTAAAAATTATAAATAGAGAAAACGCTCATTATTAAATAAAAAGTAATAATATAATTTCGTTGTATAACAAAGTAGTTTGTTCGAGTTCAAGGCGGATAACCTTTTTTAACCGGAGGAATACATGTAGTATTTCGAGGATTAAAAAAGGTTATCCAACGCAGAAATCGGACAAATTACGAAGTTATACAACGAAATTTAAATAGAGGAAATCTATATGAAAAAAAGCGCGCTAACCGTAACAGTCGGAGTTTTGCTGATTATCTATTCTGTAATAAACTTTGGAGCGGGACTCGGGCAGCTTGGCAAAGCTAAAGCGGTACGCACATTTACTACCGCATTTTCGCCCGATATAATTAAGGTTGTAAAGGATAGAATACCGTCGGATAATCAAATATATAAAGAGATAGGTTATGATAATTCCTTTTTATATTTTTTAGGGCTTTTCATTCTATTTACGGCGTTATTGGAGATAGTTGCCGGCATCGGACTTTTTTCCGGAGCGGACTGGACTTTTAAAATTCTTATTGCCGCCGCAATTTGCGGCATTATAGTCGAAATTCAGGATACGATGGAGGACGGTTTTGGGATAGGAAAAAGCATCTTTTTTTTCATAAATTTACTGGCGTTGATAACCGCTTTTAAAAACCGTTGCATAACTTCGTAGTTTGCCCGTTTGCTGCGTTGAAAAGAAATTTTTAATCCTCGAAATGCTTGACGGTAAAAATTTTTTCCGCCTTGCAAACTGAACAACCTACTTTGTTATGTAGCGGTTTTTGATTAACTAATCATTAGATTTAGATAAGGATGCATAATGGTAACACATTCAAAGTATATAGAATTAGACTTCGTTAATACCCTGATTAAACCGTGGACTGAGCTATTTAAATTTTTGTTACAGCCGTATTCATTAGACCCCCAATTTAGCGATCCAATAGTTTCTGCTCGCTCGTTAGCCATATCTACTTCACACACATGGGACATATACAAAAACAAGACAGGTATTAAAGTCTCAGACAGGGAGTTAAGAGAATCATCGCAAGAAGCTATGCGCGTCAAAGATCTATGCAATACGATAAAACATGTTAAAAGGCATAAAGGTGATAGCGCTAATATAGATACAATTTATGCGCAATTTATTGTGGACAAAAATAATCGTTTTTGTTTTTTAAAAAATCAAATAATCTATAAGCACGAGCAAGATGGAGAATTTGACCTGATGGAAGATATTAGAAAAGCCATTTTCTATTGGGCTGATAAGATGCAAATTAATATCTCCGGTTGCGAAGGTTGGCAGTCAAAGAAACTAAAACTTAATCCCGCTTCTCCGGCTGAAGTAATTACGCTGTTTTATAATTCTAAAGTATGTATTTATCAGGGTAGTCAATGCATTAAACTATGTAAAGTTAATACCGATGGTCAATTAGAAGCTACTGTCCATCCGAATATTAAGTTTCAAATGATTGATATCAACGGGCGGACGCCATTTAAACGGGATATAAGCGGCAATTATATAAGCTAATAGGTTGTTTAAGCTGATTCAAAACGCTTGGCATTCGCTGTTAAAAATTTTTTATTAATTTAACTGGCGCGCCCGGCAGGATTCGAACCTGCGGCCTGCGGATTCGAAGTCCG
>JAOZTP010000185.1:1649-2992 GCA_029939135.1 Desulfobacterales bacterium | reverse complement strand
TTATTTTTTTCAATATCATAAAAAGATGTTAGTAATGAGGAACGAATATTTGATATTTCTTCTGTGGATTTGCAAACTAAATATAAAGGAAACTTTTCGCTAACCCAAAATGTAAGTTTAAAATTTTTTTCCGAATAAAACTTTATCGCAATTTCTTTTAGTATTTTACAAAAAAAAACGAACGAATTCATAAGAGTTTGCCTGCCTATTGTAAACCTTATCATCTCGCATATCTCATGTTTATTATAAATAGCTTCCCAAAGTTGCGTTTCAAACCCTTTTACATTTGTAAATTCATCTTTTAATAGATTTAAATCTACTTTTAATTTGCTTTCTTCTAAAAAATTTTGCAGGTTTTTTTTTGTAAAGGCGAGTTTCCAATTATCGGTTTGAAAAAAATCGGAGAAGGTAAGCCAATGCTCTTTTTCTTGATAGGTTAATATTCTGGCGGTTGCGATTAAGGCGGGGTATTCTATTTTTTTTTTTTATCTATTGTTGAATAATGGATAAAATGCCGTCCTTTTTCCGAAAGTTCTAAGTTGTTTAAGATTTCAAACCATCTTTTGCCTTTTACGCATACAAACAGATTACTTAAAACAACCGCATTTTTTAAGGTTGCGGGAGTATTAAGCCCGTCTATAACAAAAAACCTTTTATCTTGCGAAATATCCTCGAGAAGTTCCGATTTAGTTTCCGGCGCGCTGTTATTTTGCCAATATTTATTATTGCCGAATTTATTAAATTCCTCTTTTGCTTGCTTGCTATATTTAAATATTTCAAATTCTGTCCAGCAATCTAATATATTGCCGAATAATTTTAAGCCTGCTTTTTCTATTTCCGTATAAAAAGGCTCAAGCTTAATATTTTTAAAAACCTTTTTTGCTTCGTTTGAGTCAAAAAGTTCCGCCATGTTTGCGGCGGCTTTATTTGCTTTTAAAAATTCCTCCTCTATCATAGGCGTTCGTAATTTTGCTATCTCGCTAAATACCCTCTTGCCTGTTTGCTTTTCAATATTATAAATATCTTGAAAAAATTTTGCTGTTTCCGTTGTCGTTGTTGTTTTTGCTTTAATGCAAATCTTGTCGTTCAATTTGTTTCTCCTTTTTTAAAAAATACTGGACATAAAGATTAAGTTTGATTATATAAGGCTTTATCTTGCGAAATAAAAGCTAAAACTACCCTCACAATACTGTTCTGTCAAAAATTAAAAACTGTTTTTACTAATCATAGAGCTCATCTTGTAATCTGAAAGCTTATTTTCAAAATCGAAGGTTCATTTAGGTCAGGTGAAGTTATTTTTTCAAAAAGAAAAGCTGCTTTAGGTCAGGTGAAGTTATTTTTTC
>JAOZTP010000185.1:0-1549 GCA_029939135.1 Desulfobacterales bacterium | reverse complement strand
AAAAAGGAAGGCTGCTTTAGGTCAGGTGAAGTTATTTTTTCAAAAAGGAAGGCTGCTTTAGGTCAGGTGAAGTTATTTTTTCAAAAAGGAAGGCTGTTTTAGGTCAGGTGAAGTTATTTTTTCAAAAAGGAAGGCTGCTTTAGGTCAAATGAGATAAAAATATTACAATGTTTATAAAAAAGGAGAAAACAAGATGCCAAATAGTAAATTTCCTAAAAAAGAAGCCGAGGTTGTAGCTTTAGCTGAAACGGTTGCTTCGGGATTAACTTTAAATGCGAAAACGTATCCAAATTTGCCGATATTAGTAAAAGATATGCAAGCTTTAATAACGGATTTTATTAAAGCAAGAGATAATGAGGTTGCAAAGCACGCTATTGCGGATAGCGCTACAATAGCTAAAAATAAAAATTTGGAAGATTTAATACAGGCTTTGAAAAAGAATTTAAGATATGCGGAAAATACTGTTGATTTTAACAACGCTAAATTAGAGCAACTCGGATGGAGCGGAAGAAAATTAAAAGGAACGGGACAGCCGCCCGGAGAGACGCTATCTTTGGAAAAAACCGCGATCGGAGACGAATGGATTTCTTTGGCTTGGAAAAAACCGGTAAAGGGAGGAAGGATTGCAAAATATAATGTGGAAAGAAAAGAGGTTTTAACCGGAGAGTGGGAGATTGTGGCAACCGTAAAGATAACGGAAACAAATCTTGTAAATCAACCTGTAGGAAAGGATTTAAGATATAGGGTTTTTGCCCAAAATGCTTCGGGCGAAGGGGATCCGAGTAATAGTATTACTGTTAAGTTTTAAACTGCATTTCGGCGTATAACTTCGCAATTTGCCCGTTGACTGCGTTGGATAACAAACAAACTGCTTTGTTATCCGCCGAAATTGATTATTATATTATCCGCCGAAATTAATTACTTTGTTTTTCACAAAGCAAATAAAAATTATTATCCGCCTTGCCAACAAACAAATTACTTTGTTATCCGCCGAAATTAATTATTATGTTATGCGCCGAAATCAATTACTTTGTTTTTAGCAAAGCAAATAGAAATTGTTATCCGCTAAACTTTAGTTGGTTTTTTTTGCTTATAATCCTTTTTATATTTTGCCTACGATAATATCCGCCATTTGTTTGCCTGTTTTAAAAGCGCAATTAACTTTTTCGCGAAATTCGGATTCCGTAATTGAGGTTTCGTGCGTTCCTTCTATAAGTTTAACATTCGGATATTGTTCTTTGATTACTTTTTTATATTTTTTTAAAAACGGGCAAAGAGCGGTCATACAATATGTAAAATGTATTGAAGTCGCCCCGAAATACATTAACGAATCCACTTTTTTTAAAATTTTTTCCGGATATGCAATTGTAGGGCAGCCTGCGCAATTAATAATTCCCACTAATTGAAGCGTTGTTGTTTCGGGATATATTTTAAATTTTCCGAGTCTTTTATTAAAATCTCGCAAACAGACTATAGAACAACAATTTAATTCCTGCGTAGCGCAAGAGCAGGTTATTATTCCTATTTTTTCTTTTGCCATTGTTATTTC
>JAOZTP010000184.1 GCA_029939135.1 Desulfobacterales bacterium | reverse complement strand
AGAACAATACCGGCAAATCAAGCATATTAGAGGCTTTTTATACTCATGCTTCCGGTTTAAATTTTAATAATTTTAATAAAAAGATTATCTGCAAAAAAGGTTATATCCCTAATAATCCGTTAGATACGGCAAATCAAATAAGAACATTATTTTATTCTACTAAAGCGGATCCTTACAGATTTGTTATTTCAACAAAAACGGACGAATCAGTTTGCGCCGGCGAAATTAAAAATAATATCGTTTATGAAGCTTCTCATAAACTTGAAGTTATCTTTGAACCTTCTTCCGGCATGTCCTCCGTATTCGATTCAAGTGGAAAAGGTTATTTTGACGCTTCCTTATTAGAAGAGTATCAAAATGCGGCGGATACTCATATCGGCTCATTTGAAATAAATGAAAAAAGCTACGCTTTTAATAGCGTGAAAATCGATTACAAACATCCGAATTTTTCCATTGATAATAAATATCCTCAACCTTATTCCGCAGTCTTACAGGATATACCGGATAATAGATATCCGAACTCGGATATAACGGTTTTTTATTATTTAAAACGATATAATCTTTTGGAAAATTTTATTATGGAGATGAAAGAGGCTTTTCCCATAATAAAAAATATTGATTATATTCCTTATCCTGACGGTAATAAAGCGCCTGTTTTAATAATTACAAATGACGGCAAAACTCTTCCGCTTCACGCTTTCGGAGACGGATTAATAAGATGGTATCATATTTTCGGTAATCTAATAACCTATAGAAACGGCATCCATTCTATTGAAAAGATAGATTCCACATTTGATCCGAAATCTCAAAAACTACTTACCTCTTTGCTTTTAAAATATTCAAAAAAGTATAATAATCAAATTATGCTTTCCTCTCATAATTTGGAGTTTGTAAATTCCTTTTTATTCGCTTTATATAAAGATAAGAAATCAATAGGAGAGAGGGAAGACCCCGTCCGAATTTTTACGCTTACAAGAGACAAAAATAATAAACTTAAAGTCCGTAAACATACTGGTAGAGAGGCTTTTGAACGGCGTTTTAAATATAAAACGGAAATTATATAATGTTATTTGGAGCAAACCCAAAATGACAATTTTTTCCGCGGCGCTTTTATTATTTCTTGTAATAGACCCTTTCGGCAATATCCCTTTTTTTATTACCGCATTAAGTAACGTAGATAAATCAAGACATAACTTTATTATTATAAGGGAACTTTTTATAGCGCTTGCGATATTGCTGATCTTTCTATTTTCTGGCGAGCATATCTTAAAAGTATTGCATATTTCCGAGCCTGCTTTAACCGTTTCGGGAGGAATTCTTCTTTTTTTAATTGCAATCAACATGATATTTCCTTCTAATAAAAAGGCTACCGAAGATTTAATAGGCGAGCCTTTTATATTCCCTCTTGCAATTCCTTACATGGCGGGTCCTTCGGCAATGGCTTCCGTGCTTTTCATTATGAATAAAGAGCCTGCAAGATGGGCGGACTGGCTTATCGCTCTTTTAATTGCGTGGTTTTGTTCCGGATTAATCATTTTAATGTCCGGTTTTATATCGAAATTCTTCGGTAAAAAAGCGCTTCTTGCCACAAAACGCCTAATGGGAATGCTTCTTGTAGTAATTTCGGTTCAAATGTTAATGTCCGGCATTGCCGATTTTATTCTTTCGATTCAACTACCCATTTCATGACTTCTACTAAAAAAAAAGAAAAGCAAAACCTGCATATAATCCCGAAGATTATAAAAACAATAGCTTGCCTTCTTCTTTGCTTTATAATTTTTTCCATAATTATAATCTTATCTTTAAAATGGATAAACCCTCCTACAACCGCTGTGATGATTACCCAGCATATTATTAATAAAGATAAAAAACATCCGGTTAAGTTTCAATGGGCGGATTGGGAAGACATCGCCCCTTACATGCCTCTTGCGGTTATAGCGGCGGAAGATCAGAAATTTTTTTATCATTACGGCTTTGACGTTCAGGCAATCTTAAAGGCTATTGAAGATAATAATAATAAAAGCCAATTAAAAGGAGCAAGCACTATTACCCAACAGGTGGCGAAAAATCTTTTTTTATGGAAGAAAAAAAGCTACATAAGAAAAGCTTTTGAAGCATACCTTACAACTCTTTTAGAACTTTTATGGAGCAAAAAAAGGATACTTGAAGTATATCTTAATATAGCCGAATTCGGAAATAACATATACGGAGTATCCGCGGCGTCTAATATACTTTTAGGCAAATCCGCAAATAAGCTTACCAAAAACAATGCGGCTCTTCTTGCAGCAGCGCTTCCGAATCCCAAACAATTTAACGTTAAAAGACCCTCCGCTTATATGAATAAAAGAAGAATATGGATAAAAAAACAGATGAGAAGATTAGGCGGAATTACGATATTAAAAAAGTTATAATATCATAATAAAATTCTTCTTGTTTTATAAACCGCTCCGTAATAAAATTTGTTTAAAAAAAAGACTCTACGGAAACGCACATTATTAAAAATAATAAAGGGATCGTTTACTTCGCTCGACAAGACAGGCTTTTTATTTCTGCTTGTAATGTCAACGAACAAAGCGAGGAGAAACCCCTTAATGAAATTAAAAATATTTTGTTTATTTAATTAAATTATAAGGAGAAACATTATGTCAAAAATTCAAAAAATTGTTTCGGCTTTTGATATGTCCGATTACTCGGAAAAAGCGCTTGAGTATGCTTGCAAATTGGCGGACGATTTAAAAGCGGAACTTGTAATTGTAAATGTTTTGAATCAAAGAGACGTAGATATTGTCTACAAGTTAACAAAACAGTATATAAACGATATGACCGTAGAGGATTATATTAAAGGGCAGGAGAAAGACAGAATTGCAATAATTGATAAGCTACTTAAAAATAAAACTACTAAATATAGAAAAATTATTAAAGTAGGCGTTCCTTTTGTTGAATTGATAAACGCAATAAAAGAGGAAAAAGCCGATTTGGCGGTTATGGGAACAAAAGGCAGAAGCA
>JAOZTP010000183.1 GCA_029939135.1 Desulfobacterales bacterium | reverse complement strand
ATTATGATAAGCGATACCGTATCCTATTTAAAGGATAATAATAAAGAGGTAATTTATAATGCCGAACAGTTTTTTGACGGTTACAAAGAAAATAAAGACTACGCCCTTTCAACCCTTAAAGCCGCTTTATCCGCAGGAACCGATTATATTGTTTTATGCGATACAAACGGCGGGACCCTGCCATTTGAAATAGAAAACATTACAAAAGCGGTTTTTAAAACCCTTATTAACGATTATGGTTTTGATAAAAACCTTGTTAAAATAGGAATACATGCCCATAACGACATAGGGCTTGCCGCTGCAAACTCCATATATGCGACAAAAGCCGGAGCCGTTATGGTCCACGGAACCATAAACGGATACGGCGAAAGATGCGGAAACGCTGATTTAACCGCTTTAATACCAATATTTAAAATAAAAATGAATTGCGAATGCGGAGTAACTTTAAAACAACTTGAAAATTTAACCAAACTTTCAAAATTTGTAGCGGATACGGTAAAAAAACCGTATAATGTTTATCAGCCCTTTGTAGGAGAAAACGCATTTGCTCACAAAGCGTCAATGCACATAAGCGCAATTAAAAAAATGCCCGAAGCTTACGAGCATATGAAACCGGAACTTGTAGGAAATATAAATAAAATAAGAAAGTGATTTTTCGTTTCGTTTGATAAAATATAAAAAAGAGGCGCTTTGACGGGACTTCGGAGGATATTTTTTATCTCATATTTTTATCAAACGGAGCAAAAATAAATTTTATAATGCAAAAAAACTTAAAAACAAAAACCGAAATACCCTTATCAGCAATATTTACGGCGGTATTTGTCTGCATACTGTTCGGAGGAAACACGGCGGCTATTAAAATATCTTTTGAAGGCTTCGGAATATTTACATCCGCAGGAATCCGCTTTTTTCTCGCAGGAGCAGCCCTTTTTTTATGGGGAAAACTAAAAGGAAAATCCTTTAAAATAAAAAAAGGGGATATTAAAAGAATTTTTATCATAACTCTTATATTTATAATTCAGTTTTCTTTCTACGCTCTTGGAATTAGCAAAAACAATGCCTCGCGCGCCGCTTTACTGATTAACATGCAGCCTTTTTTTGTTCTTATTTTATCCCATATCTTTATTGCGGACGATAAAATGAACCTAAAAAAGCTTCTCGGTATGATAGTAGGTTTTTGTGGAGTAAGCCTTCTTGTAATAAAAAAAGAGATTGGCATAAGTTTTGAACCAGGCGACATATTAATTCTTTGCACCGCTTTATTATGGGCGGCAAACGCTATTTATCTTAAAACCTTTATTAAAAATACATCCGTTTTTAATATCACCTTTTATCAAATAAGCTTTTCCGCTCCGATTCTTCTTATAGAATCTTTTATATTCGACGATACAATGATAAGTTTAATAAATTTCAGAACATGCGCCGCTATGTTGTATCAGGCGATTATATGCACGGCTTTCGGATTTGTTACATGGAACCTTTTATTAAAAAAATATAAAGCTTCCCTGCTTCATTCCTTTATTTTTATAATCCCGGTAAGCGGCGTTTTTTTTAGCTCTCTTCTTTTAAACGAAGCTTTAACCGTCAATATTATAGGGGCTATATGTTTAATTGCCGCGGGAATTATCATAGCTCAGTATCAACCGAAAAAAATAACTATTATTTAATAAAAATGATTATACCTTCATTGAAAATAGAATAATAATAATATAAATGATAAAAGTTTTACGGATAATAAAGCGGCTTGCTCGTTTTTAAAACGAATAAATATTTTAAACGCAAAAAAAATAATTATAGAAATAATAAAAAGATTTCTCGCTTCGCTCGAAATGACAGGAGAAACGTTTTTGCGCCATGTAATGACAACAAGCGCTGCGAAAAAAAACTTTATAAAACAGAATAGTTTCCGTTAAAAAATGTTCGATTTTATTCAAGTCCAAAGCGGATTAAAATTTTTATCCAACACCGAAATCGAGTAAAATAGTCATTTTTTTACGGAAAACATTAGATAGGAAACAAAAATGAAAAAAAAAATAGTAATAATAGGCGGCGGTCCCGGAGGTTACGCGGCGGCTTTACATGCGGCTTCGCTCGGAGCGGACATAACCTTAATAGAACGGGACGAAATAGGCGGAACATGCCTTAATAGAGGATGCATACCTTCTAAAATACTCAATTACAGCGCAAAGACTTTAAACCTTATACAAAAAGCGCATCAGCTTGGCATTGATATTAAACAACCGCCTTCGTTAAATATAAAAAACCTGATTACAAGAAAAACAAGAATAATAGAGACTCAAATAAAAGGTCTTTTAAATCTTATAAAAACAAAAAAAATTTCATATATTCAAGGCAAAGCCTCGATTAAGGATAATAAAACCGTCCGAATTACAGATAAGGAGGGAAAAACCTCCGATTTGACATACGATAAGCTTATAATAGCTTCCGGCTCAAAACCGCTTCAACTGCCGCCCGTTCCTTTTAATAAAAATACCGTAATATCAAGCGACGAGGCTTTAAATATATCCGAATTGCCGGAAACAATACTTATAATAGGAGCCGGAGTAATAGGCTGCGAGTTTGCCTCTGTATTTTCTCTTTTCGGAACAAAAGTTACTATAGTAGAGGCGTTGGATAGAGTTTTGCCAATACCCGGCATAGATCAAAACATTTCTAAAATATTATCAAGAGAAATGAAAAAAAGAAAAATTAAAACCCTGTTAAATAAAACCGTTATATCCGCGGAGAATAAAAACGGCAAAATAGAGACGACTATAGGCGATTTTTTGTCCGATACAAAAAAAACGGATAAAATAACAACCGATAAGGTTTTGGTATGTATAGGAAGAGCGGCGGACACAAAACTGCTTCAACTTGATAATATAGGAATTAAAATCGACGAAAAAGGATGGATTGTAGCAGATAATCGAATGCAAACAAATATAGAAAATATATACGCCATAGGAGACGTTTTAGGTCCCGAAAAAATTATGCTTGCCCATGTAGCTTCCCATGAAGGGATTATAGCTGCTGAA
>JAOZTP010000182.1:1559-3035 GCA_029939135.1 Desulfobacterales bacterium | reverse complement strand
GGAATAGGCGGGCATCTTAACATAGAAGATCAGGTTATAATAGGTCCTCAGTGCGGCGTATCAAAATCAATAACAAAAGGGGAAACAGTATCAAGTACTTTAGTTCAAATGCCCCATAAAACATGGCTTAGAGTTCAGCATATCATCCCGAAACTTCCGGAAATAAAAAGAAAAATAGATAAAATAGAAAAAAAGTTGGAAAACGAAAATGAAAGTTTCAATTAAAAATCTCGGACCAATCAAAAAAGCGGATATTCGCATAAATGATCTTACCATAATTGCAGGAGGCAATAATACGGGCAAAACCTATATTACCTATGCAATATACGGGTTATTAAGGGAGTTAAACAAGTTTTCCGTTGATATTGAGGAATTTGCAAGCGAAAGCAAAGAGCTGATTAAAAAAGGGATTTCAACGATTTCTGAAGAACAGTTAAAAAATAAAAGAAATAATATTATAAGAAAAATATCCGAAAGCTTTGAGGCGAATATTCATAAAGTTTTCAAAGCGGGAAAAGATCAATTTTCTAATACAAAGATATTAATAGATGATTATAAGGGATGGTTTTCGAGCGGGGGCTTTAAAAAACTGAAGACGGCTCATATTGATCACGGCGAACTTAAATTGAAATACGGAGATAAGGGAGAAAGAATTTTATCTCTTGTAACGACTAATTCTAACGTAAATCGGGCGAAAGAGCGTCTTAGCGGATTCCTATACATGTTTTTAGGGAGATGGCATGGCTTAAATCCTTTTATTCTGCCTGCCGAAAGGCAAGCAATATCCTTATTTTATAAAGAGCTTGATATAAATAAGAACGAACTAATCGAGCAATTACAAATAGCATACAAAGAATCCGAAAGAGATAATATTATTGTTCCGCTCAGATTTATAGAAGAGCATAGCGCCCGTTATGCGCTTCCTATTAAAGACAATATATTTTTCACGCGCGATATAGATAATATTAGTAAAGAAGAAAGTCCTTTATTACACATTTGCGATAAAATAAAAGATATGTTGGGCGGATATTTTGAGCAGGCAGATAAGGAAGTTCGTTTTATATCAAAAGTCCGCAAAAAAGAACAATTTAATATACCCCTTTATCTCGCTTCCACTTCCGCAAGAGGGTTTGCGGATCTTTACTTTTATCTAAAACATAAAGCAAGTAAAGGAGATATATTAATGATAGACGAGCCGGAAAGCCATCTGCATCCTGCAAATCAAATATACATTGCAAGATTATTGGCGCTTTGCGTAAACTCCGGCTTAAAAGTTCTTATATCCACTCATAGCGATTATATAATACAAGAATTGAACAACCTAATAATGTTAAGCAATAGCTTTGACGGCAAAGAGGAGTTTTTAAAAAACAACACTTATGGAGAGGGCGATTTCTTAAAGCCGGAATCGGTAAGCGCATATATTTGCGAAAAAGGAGGGCTTACCAAATGTAAAATCGATAAAAAAGGAATGGA
>JAOZTP010000182.1:0-1459 GCA_029939135.1 Desulfobacterales bacterium | reverse complement strand
TACTTATTCATAAAAGATGCGATTATATAATAATTACAAAATATAAGGATGAAAATATAGTTATATTTTGCGAATTAAAATCGAACAAAATATATTACGGTTACGATCAACTTTTATATACAACCTCCTTTTTTGAATATTTGGCGTCTCTTTTAAAGATAGACAAAAATATAGATATTAGAAAAGCCAAAAAATATTATATAATGTTTTCCACAAGATCGTATAAAAGGAAAACAAATAATAAATTGCAAGTAAAACAACATAAAAGCATATCCGTAAAAAAAGCTCGGTATGGCAAAATACATATAAGCAAAATAATCGCAAAGTAAAACCTTTACATAACAAAGCCTATTATCCATTATTAAAGCGAGCGAAAATTTTAAAAACGGAAATATCCGGCATTCAAATTTAAGCTCAACCCATAAAATAGGCAAAAAAGAATCAAAAGGTTTGAAAGGAGCAGTTTTAATGTATGACATAAAAAAAATAATGGAATGTCTTCCCCATAGATATCCTTTTATACTTATAGATAGAATACTCGACATAACAATCGGCGAACAAATTACGGCTTTAAAAAACGTTACCATAAACGAGAATTTTTTTCAGGGACATTTTCCGGCGGCTCCGGTAATGCCGGGAGTTCTTATATTAGAGGCGCTAGGACAAGCCGGAGCAGTTTTGGCGTTTGAATCCTTTGTGCCGGAGCGTAAAAACTCCTTAATATATTTTATGGGCATGGATAAAGTTAAATTCAGAAAGCCGGTAACCCCCGGAGATCAATTAATACTTGAAGTGAAACTATTAAAAAGAAAAACAAAAGTGGTGAAAATGGCGGGCGTTGCAAAAGTTGACGGCAACATAGCAGCAGAAGCAGAATTAATGGCAATTATCGGAGATGAAACATGATACATAAAACCGCAATAATAGACCCAAGCGCTCAGATAGACTCGGATGTTGAAATCGGGGCTTTTTCCGTAATAAAAGGGGATACCCTTATCAAAAAAGGAACACAAATAGAACATAACGTTACAATAGATTCCTTTACCCAAATAGAAGAGAACTGCAAAATATTTCAATACGCTTCAATAGGCGGACCTCCGCAGGCTATAAAATACAAAGGGGAGAAAACCCATTTAAAAATAGGAGCGCATACAACAATAAGAGAATTCGTTACAATAAACAGAGGAACCGAATTCGGAGGCGGAATTACCGAAGTAGGAGAAAACAACTTTTTAATGGCATATTGCCACATAGCGCACGACTGCAAAACAGGCAAAAATACAATTTTTGCAAACAATGCCACGCTCGCGGGGCATATAACCGTAGGAAACAACGTTATAATAGGCGGACTTGTTGCCGTTCATCAATTTGTTAAAATAGGAAACCATGCATACATAGGCGGAAAATCTGCGATAGTAAAAGACATACCTCCATATACAATAGCAGTGGGAGACAGAGC
>JAOZTP010000067.1 GCA_029939135.1 Desulfobacterales bacterium | reverse complement strand
CCTACAAAAACCAAAACTCCGATATAGCTTATTATCATGCTCATTCCGGAGCTTTTTAAAAAAATATTTACTACCGAAGCAATTAAAATTCCGAACAAGCCCATCATTGCAAATCCGCCTAACGAAGTAAGATCTCGTTTTGTAACCATCCCATAAATACTGCATCCGGCAAAAGTTCCGGCGCATATAAAAAATACCGAAGCTATGGAAGAATGCGTATAAGCAAGAAAAATATAAGAAATGGTTATTCCGTTTAAAACCGCATAAAGCATAAAATAGGAGGTTGCTTTTGATGCGGAAATTATCTTTATTTTTCTTGAAATTTTTACTACAAGAACCAGCTCGCAAATAACAATTCCAAAAAAAACAAGCATATTGCCGAATACAAGCTTCATTATAGTTTCATTATGCGAAACATAATATGCTACAAGCCCCGTAAGTCCAAGCCCTATAGCCATCCAGTTATAAACCGATTTAATAAATTCATTAATCCGGACTTTATCTTTAACCGCAGAGGCTGTAATAAAGTTGTTTGTCATTCCGTTTATCTCCTTTAAATTATTTTATTTTTTAATTTTTTTATATAAAAGTATAGAGGTTGCGAACAACCTCTATACGGCTCGGATTCTTCGTCATAGTTAATCACGGTTCAGACAAAAGGCTCTATCAAAATCAATAAATAAGTCTGATTTATCCTTTAATCCGATATGCCTATAGTTATTATAATGATAATATATAAAATTTCAACTTAAAAACCATTAAACATCCTTGTTTATTTGCGCGATGCCCCTTGCTGATTTGAAAAAAAATGGACAAAACTTAAAGACGCATAAAAAAGGGCGGAGGAAATAAACCCTCGCCCTTTTCCATTTATTGACACAGCCGACCAATTATAATTTAATACCGTTTGCAAATAAAGAAATTTTTTGCTTTGTTCGACAAGATAGGAAGTGATTTTTGCTATGTCATTTCGACAAGCGAAGCGAGGAGAAATCCCTGAATTGAAAGACAAAAATAATTTTTACAAACAACTAAAGGAGAATTAAATTGAAAAAGAAAAACGGTATTAAAACGACACAAGAAACGGCGAAATTTTTTAAAAATATTTATAATATTGAAAAGCAAACAGGCAAAAAAGTATTTGATAAGATAGTAAAGTTGCGAACGCCGATGATAAAAGAAGAATTTTTAAAGGCAAATAAAAAGGAGGCAAATTTGGCGGAACTTTTTGACGGTAAGGAGGCAAAAAAGGTTTTTACGGAGATTAAGCTTGAGCCTTTTTATAATGGGATAGAAAAAAGAGGCTTAAAACTATTCGGCAATATATTGGATTGTTGGACGGAATTTGAAATATTTAAATATAGCGACATGGCGCAAGAGGAATTTAATAAATTCGGCAATAATAAATATTGGCAGAATACGGATTTGCCGGAAACCAAATCGGAACTGATAGAAGACATTGCGCAAGATAAAAGATTTTTTATTATAGACGGATTGAATACTCCCGCAACCTTAAAAAATGCGGTTGTTTTAAGTAATCTGTTCCAATTTGTAAAAGGCAGGAGATGGTTTGAAATGTTAAACAACTTGGAACTTTCGGAAAAAGGAAGGCATTTTATCCATTACTCAACAATAGATAATAAAAAAAAATAGAATACCCCGCCTTAATCGCAACCGCCAGAATATTAAACTATGCAGAAAAAAAAAGCTGGCTTACTCTATCCGAGTTTTTTCAAACAGATGATTGGAAAGCATGTTTGACAAAAAAACAATTGCAAAATTTTTTAAAATCAAGCGGAATAAAAGTAGATTTTAACAAAATGTCCAATTGTTTTGTAAATATTAAAGATTTTGAAGCTCAATTTTTAAATTCTCTTATAGATAAAAACAAAATATGCGAGGCAATAAGAATTACCGCAACCGTCAGCAATCAAACAAATTTTATATATATTACAAAAGAAATAACTAATATATTAACCCGTTATAATTTTGAATTAACCGTAACCTTAACCGATCAAAAATATTTTCTTCTATCTATACAAGCAATCAAGCGTATAATAGACGAGCCTTATATTTTATTTACTTCAATGAACAGAATAGAAAAAAATTATTCCAAAATAATAAAATTTTTTCTTTTAAATAAAAAATATTCATGTATTATAGATCATATCCCACAGGCAAAGTTACTTAAAGAGCTAACAATCCAGTTAAAAGGAGGTAAAAAAGTATGAATTTTATATATAAAGCGTTGTCTACATATCCCCAAGCCTTTATTTTAGTAGTTGTAGCCCTAATATCATTATTCTGGGCAAGTTATGTGGTTTTTTTTTAAAAAAATTTTAATAAAAAAATATATAGAGTCTATCTGTTATATTCTTTTTTTAGTATTTTATGGATACTATCAAACGCTTATTTTCAATCCTCCCTTTTAACTCAATTGGAAAAAGTATTGGCTGTAAATATGGCTTTATTTGCAAATATTATTGCTTGTATGGGCGGTATTACAATATTTGCTTTTTCCTGCTTATTAAGAAAAGGCGGAAAATTTCAAATGTGGGAGAAATTTTTTATTATTTTTATTATAATCCAAAATTTTATACTAAATCTTAAACCCGGTTTAACGATTGTTGACGTAGTTATTATGGAATCCGGAAAGTTTAAGATGATTCAAGGCGGTTTTACTCCTTTTTTCTTTGCGATGGCGTTTGTAATAACCGTCTTAACATTAAAAAATTTTTTACAAATTAAAAAAGAAGGCGCGAAAATTCAAAAAATAAAAATATCTTATATGCTAACCGGCATATTTATTATGATGATTTCCTTTCTTATATTCCTTATAATTCTCCCTATTGCGTTCAACAACTACAACTACGCTTGGCTTCCGCCCGTTTTTACTTTGGCGGAAATAGCATTATTCGGGTATGCGCTTTTAACGATAAGATTTCCGGGCGCGGCGCATTTAACGCAACAAAGCCTTGCTCACTGCGCAAATGTTTTGGTTTATTTTATTCCTTTGTTTTTAATTGTTAAATCTTCAGGAAACGGAGCCGGAGCAACGGACCAAATAATGTATCTGTTTATTGCAAGCGGCTCGGCGCTTTATATATTCGGCGGCAAAAGCTTTAATTTTTTCGATAGATTATTCAGTTACATACTTTATCAAGACCCAAAAAACAGAGTGAAACAGATAGAAGATGCTATTAAAACCCCTGCGAATTCGCCGGAAGATTGGCTTGCAAACCTTTCAAATACCTTGCAATTACAAGGAGCGGAGTTTGCTTATGCAGGCGAGGACTCTTTTAATTCCTTTTCCGATTATTTTAACGGCGATTATTCGGAATGTATAATAAAGCAGGAATTGGATTATAAAATTGCGGAATGCGCGGACGGAAACTCCGAGCGCGTTAAACTTGCCTCTTTAAAAAAGAGCATGGAAAGCGGAACCGTAAGCCTGCTTGCTCCGATAGTAGATTATAAAGGACAACCGGCAGGAATAATAGTTTTAAAAGATAAAAACAAAGGGGAGCGTTTTTTGCGGGAAGAGCTGGCGGGTTTACGAGTTATGCCTGATCATGCAATCCGAATTCTACCGGAAAAGGATAACGACAAACAGATTATGAATCGCGATATACTATCCGGTTTAGACGTTAAAATGTTTCCGGCTCATGCGGCGTTGGATACTTTGCGCTCTTTAATTCCGGACAGAGCAAAACGCCCCGCAGACATTAGAAATTATTTTGCTTTGGCGGAAACCTCTTTAAATGAGATTATTATACTATTTAAAAAATTTATAGAGGCTGTGAAATGTAAAGCGCATCTGATAGAAGCGGAAAAAAGAGGGGTAAAAATTTCAGAGCTGTTTAACGCTACAATTAAGGAGGTAAGCGAAGAATTTACGGATATTGAAAAGATAATCTCATTAGACATAAGCGATAATATAAAGAATAAAAGATTTTTATTAGACGAAAACCTTTTATCTTACGGCTTTGGGGAACTTATTATAAATTCGGTTATATTTAACCTTTCCGAAAAAAAAGAGTTGAAAATAAAAGCGTTTCTCAAAGAGGATACTCTTATTTTTGACTTTGAAGATAACGGCATAGGAATAAAAAGGGAAAACTTTAAAAAAATATTCGAACCTATGATAAGCTTTTCCTCCGAAAAAATAGACGCCGCCTTTAACGCCGAAGTAGGCTTAACATACGCAAGAGGAGTTGTTTCGGCTCATAACGGAGTAATACTTGTTTTAAAAAGCAAACCGCAAAAAACAATTATTAGAGTTGCGCTTCCTATTGCCGACGAAACCGAATAAAAAAAAACAAATAAAAAAGGGCGGAGGGTTTATTTCCTTCGCCCTTTTTTTATTCTATTACGCATCTTAATAGCTTGTTTGCTTTTTCGGGAGGAGTCCGTTTTTTCTATCCGCTTTCGCTTAAATGGCATGGCAAAATAAAAAGTTATACAAAAGTATTCGTCAAGTTTTATTGCTTGTAATATCATATATTTTTTTATAGAAATATTACATTTATTTATTTGAGTTTTCGGCGGATAAAAATTTTTATCAAAACCTTAACATACAACAAAAGAAAATATTTTTTACATCTTTATTATAAAGGAGCGCTATGAAGGATATACTTTTTGACCCTATTATAATTAACAAACTTGAAATAAAAAACAGAATTTACATGCCGGCTATGCATCTTAATATGGCGAAAAATTTCTTTGTTACGGACAGATTAATTGATTTTTATAGCAAAAGAGCCGAAGGAGGAACCGGAGCCATATGCGTAGGGTTTGCTACGGTTAATAATTTGGCGGGTTATCCTAAAAATATAGGAGCTCATAAAGACGAATTTATACCTGGGCTAAAAAGCCTATCGGACGCAATAAAAAACGGAGGCGCTAAATCGGTTGTTCAGCTTAACCATTCAGGACGCTATAATATGTCTCTTTTAACCGGCGGAAAAAAACCTGTAGCGCCTTCCGCTATAGCTTCAAACCTTACAAAAGAGGTTCCGAAAGAGCTTACAATCGAAGAAATCAAAAAAATAATAAAAGATTTCGGAGACGCCGCCTTAAGAGTAAAAAAAGCCGGTTTTGACGCCGTAGAAATTTTAAGCGGCACAGGATACTTAATAAGCGAGTTCATGTCCGGCTTAACCAATAAAAGAGATGACGAATACGGCGGAAGCTTTGAAAACAGAATCCGTTTTGGACTGGAAGTCATACAAGAGGCAAGGAAACAGGTAGGAGAAGATTTCCCTATAATCGTTAGAATGAACGGAAACGATTTTATGCCGAAAGGACAAGGCAGAGAAGAATTATTAAAATATGCAAAAAAAATATCTGCAAAAGGATATGCAGACGCTCTTTGCATCAACGTAGGATGGCATGAAGCAAGAGTTCCACAGATAATAGCATCCGTTCCTGCGGGAGTCTTTTCCTATTTATCCGCAGGAGTTAAAAATGCTACAAATATACCCGTAATAGCAAGCCACAGAATAAATACCCCGCAAACGGCGCGCGATCTTTTAAATAATGGCGAAGCCAATATGGTAGCAATAGGCAGAGGCTTAATTGCGGATCCGGAGTTTGCGGTTAAGGCGAAAACAGGCAGGGAAAAAGAGATAACCCATTGCATAGGCTGCGCTCAGGGATGTTTTGATAATATATTTAAAATGGCTGCGGTAGAATGTTTATGCAATCCTTTAGCCGGATACGAAAAAACCAAACCGATAATTAAGTCGAAAAATAAAAAAAATATACTAATAATAGGCGGAGGAGTAGCGGGAATGACGGCGGCTCTTACGGCGCATAAAAGAGGACATAAAGTTGTTTTATACGAAAAAAATCGTTTGGGAGGGCAAATATTTATTGCAGCCGCTCCAAACGGTAGAGAAGAGTTTAAAAGACTTGCCGAAGATCTGATTTTTAAAGTAAATTCAAGCAGTATTAAGGTTATTATTAAACCTGTAGATGAAGAAATTATCGAAGAGGGTAATTTTGACGAAATAATAATAACTACAGGAGCGGCTACTGCAATACCGAACATTGAAGGCATAAACCTTAAAAATGTTGTTTCTGCATGGGACGTTTTGCAAAACAAGGCATATACGGGCAAAAAAATAGTAATAATCGGGGGCGGAGCCGTAGGCGTTGAAACCGCTTTATTTTTATCCGAAAAAGGTTGTTTATCCGGCGAAGCTTTAAAATTCTTATTTATAAACAAAGCCGAATCTTATGATGACTTATACAAATTAACTACGCGCGGAACCAAAGAAATTACCGTAGTAGAAATGATAAATAAAATAGGAAAAGATATAGGAAAATCTACAAGATGGGCTATGATGCAAGACCTTGCTATAAAAGGAATAAAAGTTTTTACGCAAGCAAAAGCTCTTAAAATAACAGAGAGTTATCTACTTGTCGAATATAACGGCAAAGAAGAAAAAATTTTTTGCGATACCATAGTTATAGCCGCCGGTTCCGTTTCTTATAATCCGTTGGAAGCTATGATTAAAGAAAAAGGCATCCCTTATCATGTAATTGGAGACGCCCAAAAAGTAGGTTTGGCTTATGACGCGGTTCATAAAGGATTTGAAATAGGAAGAAAAATTTAAGGCGGTTGAAAAAAAGCGTTTTGTTAAACTTCTTTTGACTAATGCCCATTAAAAATAGAGGCGTTATATATTAAGAATTCGGAATAAAGAATGCTATATCTCCGTATCTTAATTATAATAATATAAAATAAATAAAGAAAAATATTATGAAACAGAATAGAAAAATCTCGGTTACAGGACTTGGATATGTAGGGTTGCCGGTAGCCGTAGCTTTCGGCAAACATAATTTAACAATAGGATACGATATAAATTTAAAAAGAATCAAAGAGTTAAAAAAAGGTTTTGACGCTACCGGCGAAATGACGCCGGAACAGCTTAAAAATTCAGACATACTATTTACGGATAACCTCTATGATTTAAAATCTGCCGATTTTCATATAATAGCCGTGCCTACGCCTATAGACCAAGCAAAAAAGCCGGATATGTCGCCTCTGTTTAAAGCCTCCGAAGGCATAGGAAAAATATTAAAAAAAGGGGATATTGTAGTATATGAATCTACGGTTTATCCCGGAGCTACCGAAGAAGACTGCGTTCCTATTTTAGAAAAACATTCAAACCTTAAAAACGGCTCCGACTTTACCGTCGGCTATAGCCCCGAACGAATAAATCCGGGAGATAAAAAGCATACGTTCGATAAAATAAAAAAAATAGTATCCGGTCAAGATAGCAAAACCCTTGAAATAATAGCCGAAGCATATCAAAGCGTAGTAACCGCTGGAGTATATCGCGCGTCAAACATAAAAATAGCCGAAGCCGCAAAAATAATAGAAAATACGCAGCGGGATATAAATATAGCCCTAATGAACGAAATTGCTTTAATATTTGATAAAATAGGCATAAATACCAATCAAGTATTGGAAGCCTCAAAAACAAAATGGAATTTTTTACCCTTTAAACCCGGGCTTGTAGGCGGACACTGCATAGGAGTTGATCCTTATTATTTAACCCATAAAGCGGAAAAACTTGGCTATACTCCTCAAGTAATACTTGCTGGCAGAAGATTAAACGACGAAATGGGCAAATTCATAGCAAAACAGGCAATAAAAAAAATAATCGCCGCAGGAAATAATATATTAAAAAGCTCCGTTACCGTTTTGGGCGTAACCTTCAAGGAAAATTGCCCGGACATACGAAACTCCAAAGTAATAGATATAATAGAAGAGTTAAACGAATTCGGCATAAAGGTAACGCCCCATGATCCTTATGCGGATCGTTGGGAATGCAAAAAAGAATACGACATTGATTTATCCGATTTCAGCCAATTAACCCCTGCGTCCTGCGTTATTATAGCCGTAGAACATGACCAATATAAAAAACTGCCGATAAAAACCCTATTTTCTCTTGTAAAAAAAAATGGCGTTATAATAGACGTAAAAGGGATATTTGATTCCGATAAAATTATAAAAGCAGGCTATATATATTGGAGTTTATAATATAAAATTAAGACCGTTACATAGAAAAAAAAGATTATAAAGTAAAAAAAAGATTTTGTTCTTTTTCAAGGCTTCCGAAAATTTTAACGGTAGGAATACTAATCCGTTTATAGGAGTAAAATTTGTATAAAGGGCAAAAAACGGGCAAACTTTAAACAAAGAAAGCAAAACATAATGCAATTTATAGATTTAAAAACCCAATATAAACAGCTTCAAGAAAAAATAGATAAAAACATAAAAAAAGTATTAAATCACAGCCTCTTTATAATGGGACCCGAGGTGAAAATACTTGAAGAAAAGCTTGCCAAATACATAGGAGTAAAACACTGCATTACGGTATCAAGCGGAACAGACGCTTTGCTTGCCTCGCTTATGGCGCTTAACATTAAAAAAGGAGATCAGGTAATCACAACCCCGTTCAGTTTCATAGCGACCGCAGAAAGCATAATCTTAACCGGAGCGGAGCCCGTTTTTGCAGATATAAACCCGAGGACATACAACATAGAGCCAAGCCTAATAGAAAAAGGGATAACCTCCAAAACAAAAGCGATAATGCCGGTATCATTATACGGACAATGCGCGGATATGGACGCTATAAACAAAATAGCGGCAAAATACGATATACCCGTAATAGAAGACGCCGCCCAAAGTTTTGGAGCCGAATATAAAAATAAAAAATCATGCGGACTTACCTTTATCGGATGCACAAGCTTCTTTCCTTCAAAACCTCTTGGATGCTACGGAGACGGCGGGGCATGCTTTACAAACGACGACAAGATTGCAAAAAAAATAAACGAAATAAAAAATCACGGACAAAACAGACGTTATAATCACATACAAATAGGAATAAACGGAAGACTTGACACATTACAAGCCGCAATACTACTTGCAAAATTGGAAACATTTCCAATGGAAGCAAAGGCAAGAAAGCAAATAGGCGAAAGATATACCAGACTTTTAAAAAATATAAAATCAAGCGCCCTCCCTTATATCCAGCTTTACAATAAAAGCGTATATGCTCAATACACAATACAGGTTGACAATAGAGACGCTTTTGCCGAAAAATTAAAACAGAAAAATATTCCTACTGCAATTCATTATCCCGTTCCCCTTAACATGCAGCCGGCTATCGCTCAAACCGACAAAAAATATCCTATTGCCGAATCCGCCGCAAAACGGGTAATAAGCTTGCCGATGCATCCTTTTTTAAGCAAAGAGGAGCAGGATATAATAGTAAAAGAGATTATAGAGGCGTTAGATTAAAGGCAAAGTAATAATTGCAATTTATAACGAACAAAAACAAAAAAATAATATCGGATAACTCAAAAAACAGCTTCACAATGAGCAACCGACTTAAAAAAAACATAAAAAAAATTATCGCCGATCAACTCGGAAACAAAGTTCAAATATTCCTTTTCGGCTCAAGGGCGGATAATACTCATACAAAACAATCCGATTATGATATAGGGATAATATCCGACGCGCCAATTCCTTTTGAAACAATAGAGAGCATCAAAAATAAGATAGACGAAATTCCAATATTACAGCAAATTGATATAATAGATTTCAAAAGAGTAAGCGCAGATTTTTATGACAAAGTTATGTCAAATAAAAAGGAAATATTATAAAAGCAAAAAAGAATGCGAATAAAGGAATTTCTCGCTTTGCCATATAAGGCAAAAATCGTCTATTATTACTCGTCATTTTTATAGATATTTTGTAAAAAATAGCATCAACAGAGGAAATAATATTATAAATGGATATAGAACAAAAACTTCAATATCTTTTAACCGCTTTTGATAAAGCTTGCAATCAACTTGAAAAAGCTTTGGCTTTGCCAAGAGATGAGTTTATTCGAGATTCCGCAATACAACGTTTTGAATTTACATTTGAATTATTTTGGAAAACACTTAAAATATACTGCAACATACTCGGTTTTAAAGCGGATTCTCCACGCGCAAGCATAAAACAATCCTTTAAAGCGGAAATAATAAAGGATGACCCGATCTATCTTGAAATGCTGCAAGTCAGAAATTTAACGACCCATACATACGAAGAAACGCTTGCCGAATAAATATATACAAAACTGCCCAATTATTCAAAGGCAATGCAGAAGGCGATTAAAAATATCCGTCAAGATTTTTATGAAAGTTAAAACCATAAATACGATTTCAAATTAACTCCCGATGATTTTTTTAAATTCATCCGCCAAATCATAATAGGATTACAGGAGACATAAAAAATAATGTTTAACGACAAAACAATATTAATAACAGGAGGCACAGGCTCCTTCGGAAAAAAATGCGTTCAAACCCTTCTAAACCGCTACAAACCGAGAAAATTAATCATATTTAGCCGAGACGAGCTAAAACAGTTTGAAATGGCTCAAACGTTTTCCGCCGAAAAATATCCCTGCATAAGATACTTTATAGGAGACGTTCGAGACAAGGAACGCCTTTATCGAGCATTTTATAAAGTGGATTACGTAATCCATGCGGCGGCGTTGAAACAGGTTCCCGCAGCCGAATACAACCCGTTTGAAGCCGTAAAAACAAACATAATAGGCGCTCAAAACATAATAAACGCAGCAATAGACCAAAAAGTAAAAAAAGTTATAGCGCTAAGCACAGATAAGGCGGTTAATCCGATAAATTTATACGGGGCTACAAAACTATGCTCCGACAAACTATTTGTAAGCGCAAACGTTTATGTAGGACAAAAAGATACAATATTTTCCGTAGTCCGATACGGAAACGTAGTAGGAAGCAGAGGCAGCGTTATACCCTTTTTTATAAAGAAAAAAGCGTC
>JAOZTP010000066.1 GCA_029939135.1 Desulfobacterales bacterium | reverse complement strand
ACGTAGTAGGAAGCAGAGGCAGCGTTATACCCTTTTTTATAAAGAAAAAAGCGTCAGGAACACTTCCGATTACGGATCCTCGTATGACGCGCTTTTGGATTACATTAGAGCAAGGAGTAAATTTTGTTCTTGAAAACTTTGCGCGAATAGTGGGCGGAGAAATATTCGTTCCTAAAATACCGAGCATGAACATAATGGATCTTGCAAAAGCAATAGCTCCAGAAGCAAAAACAGAAATAGTAGGCATAAGACCCGGAGAGAAACTTGACGAAGTAATGATTTCAAAAGATGATTCAAGACGCACATTAGAATTTGAGGACTACTACATAATAATGCCGGTTTTTAATTTTTTTGAAAAAAGATTCGACTGCAAAAATAATAACTGCAAACAGGTTGAAGAAGGCTTCGAATACAACTCCGGCGTAAACAAACAATGGCTTACTATAGAACAACTACAAGAGATGATAAAATAGATATGATCCCTTACGGAAAACAGGATATAAGCAAGCAGGATATAGAAAAAGTTTTAAAAACCTTATCTTCCGACATGCTTACTCAAGGTCCCCTTATCCCCAAATTTGAACAGACTTTAACAAAACATTGCAAAGCAAAATATGCGGTTGCGGTTTCAAGCGGAACCGCCGCGCTTCATCTTGCTTATCTTGCCTCGAAAATCGGCAAAAACGATATAATATGGACAACCCCGAATACATTTGCAGCCACTGCAAACGCCGCTCTTTATTGCGGCGCAAAACCGGATTTTATAGATATAAATCCTCATACCTACAACATCTCCGTAGAAAAATTAGAAGAGAAACTTATACAAGCAAAAAAAAATAATAAACTGCCCAAAGCAGTTATCCCCGTTCATTTTGCGGGGCAGGCGGCAGAATTAAAAAAAATAGCCGAGTTATCCCGCAAATACGGCTTTGCCGTAATAGAAGACGCGGCTCATGCCATAGGAACAAAATATAAAGACGGGAAATATATAGGAGACTGCAAATATTCGGATATTACTACCTTTTCTTTTCATCCTGTTAAAACAATAACTACAGGAGAGGGCGGCGCCGCGGTTACAAACAATAAAAAAACATATAAAAAACTTCTAATGCTTCGCTCTCATGGAATAATAAAAACCGACAAAATGATCGAAAAATACGGGCAATGGCATTATCAAATGCAAGCCCTTGGTTTCAATTACAGAATAACCGATATACAAGCGGCGCTCGGCATTTCGCAGTTAGATAGGTTAAACGATTTTATAAAAAAAAGAAGAAAAATCGTTAGCCAATACAACGAGGCATTTAAAAACATACAACATCTTACAATACCTTACGAAAAAGAAAAAGGAAACGCAGCTTTTCATCTTTACGTTCTACAAATAGATTTTAAGAAAATAAAACAAAGCCGAAAACAGATAATGAAAAAACTATCCGCCCAAAACATAGGGACTCAAGTTCATTACATACCGGTTTATAGACATCCTTATTATAAAAAACTATTCGGGTATAATTACAAAAATTATCCGGCTACGGAAAACTACTATAAAAAAGCGTTAAGCATACCCTTATATCCGGCAATGACAAACTCGCAAGTAGAGTATGTCATTGAAAAAATAACCGAAATATTTAAATAAATTTTTTCTGTCGGATAATTAATAAACGCTACGGCAAAAAAATATACGATTTAACGTTTTATAACTACAATAGGTTCTAATGGATACGACTTTCTGTAAAAATAATAAAAAAAGCATTGATTTTCATTGAATCATTCACTATATGTTTATCAAATTTTATAAGCGGCTACGGTTAGAATATAAGAATAATAAAAAATTGACGGAATTAATACAAAAGGAAACTATGATGAAAAAAATATCTTTTATCCCATTACTTATCTTATTACTTACTTTTTCTTTAAATGTTTACGCAGGCGAAGGGTTTTATATGGGCGCCAATATCGGGCTTTCTATGAGCGGCGATATGGAAATGACGGAGAATTTATATTTTGGTTCAAATAACCCACAGGATGTTGAATTGGAATGTAACAGCGGTATAGCTCTTGGAGCGGCTGCCGGGTATGATTTCGGAAGCGCAAGAATTGAAGGGGAGCTTGCATACCAACAAAATGATATTGATAAAATCAAAGCTGTTAATCAAGAAGATGAAGTTTCAGGCGACGTTTCAAGTTTTGCTCTGTTTATAAACGGATATTACGATTTTCATAATAGCTCTAAATTTACTCCGTTTATAACCGCCGGTCTCGGTTTCGCAAAAGTTGAAATAGAAGATACAAGCGATAACGATAACGATACCCTCTTTGCTTATCATATAGGAGCAGGAATCGGGTATGCCTTAACCGAAAAGGTTACGATAGAATCTAAATATCGTTATTTTGCGACCTCCAATTTTGAATTCGAGAACGAGGGCGAATTTGAAAACAACAGACATAACCTGCTTTTTGGCGTAAGAGTTGATTTTTAATAATATTTAAACAAAGTAAAAACAAAAAGGGCGTCGGATTTTTTCCGCGCCTTTTTTTTGTTTATAATAAGCGATTTGTTTTAATTTTACTCTTGTAACTTTCTGATATTTTTACTATGAGCAAAAGAAAACAATTCACTTTACGGGTAATAAATGAGAAAGCAAATCTATAGAAAAACTACGGTAAATTTTATTTTAATATTAATCTTTCTTTTATCGTTTGGATTTTATTCAAAAAAAATTTGCGAAGCTTCGGATGCGGTAAATTCGGAAAAAATAAAAGATTTTATCTATCATAAAGAATATAGCGATAAAATTAAATTTTATTCTCAAGCGATAGAAAAAAGTCCGAATAATATCGAAATATATAATAATCGCGGCATATGTTATGTTAATCTTAAAGAGTATAAAAAGGCTATTGCAGATTTTAACAGAGTAATAGAAATAAATCCGAGTCATGTCGAAGCATATAACAATCGAGGCGCCTGTTATGTTAGGCTTAAAGAGTATAAAAAAGCTATTGCAGATTTTAACAGAGTAATAGAAACAAATCCGAATTATATTGATGCCTATAATAATCGCGGCGTTCTTTACGCCAGATTTAAAAAGCATAAAAAGGCTATTACAGATTTTAATAAAGCAATAGAGCTAAATCCGAATGACGCAAAGGCATACTACAATCGCGGCGTCTGCTATAAAAAACTTAAAGAATACAAAAAAGCCGGCGTAGATTTTAAAAAAGCAAAAAAAATAAACCCGAATCTATTGAAATAACCGAAAGCCCCGCTATTAAAAATATTTAATCCCCAAAAAACAATCAATATAAGAGAGGTTCAAAAAACGGAGCAAGCAAACTTGAACATCTCCAAACCGAATATAATCGAAAAATTCAGCCATAATACTTTATAACCGTTATAAAATTTTTATTTTTATAAAAGCCAATAAAAAATTATTAAAAAGTTTTTGCATAAAAATATCTTATATTTTTTGAAATAAAATTTTCATTTCTCTTATCCGATAAACCATTCTATTTTTTTCAACGTAAAAAACGGACAAAGTAAGCATTATTTTGTTTTATCCTTGTAAATTTGGTATATTTTTATTATTAACGTGGAAAAATAACCAAATTTATAGGTAGAAAATGAAAAAGCAAAAGAGTAGAAAAACGGCGGTAAGTTTTATTTTAATATTAATCCTCTTTTTATCTTTCGGCTTTTATTACAAAAAGGATTGCAAAGCTTCCGAAACAATAAACCCGCAAGATACGCAAGGCTTTATTTATTATAAAAAAAATATTGCCCCTATATTGGCAAAAAGCTGTTCTTCAAAAGATGAGAAGGGGGCTTATATATGTCATGGAAAAAGCGGAGCGGAAGCGGAAAAAGAGGAATTCGCAAAATTTCATAACGCTCCTTTTCAAAATTCTCAGTATTGTCAAACCTGTCATATTCAAACAAAGGGGAAATTCTCCTTTCCGTTAGATTCCGAAGACAAAATATCAACTCCCGCGCAAATCATGTTATCTTACATAGAAGCGAAAAAAAGAGCCGTTCATAATAAAATACCTTTTGCAAAAATATTAAGAATGCCGCTTGTAGGGCAGTCTGGCGGGTTCGGACTTTATCATAAGGGCGGAGAAATTTTTAACGGAACATCGGATCCGCAATACAAAAAACTTGCGGAATGGGTAAAATTAGAAAACGAAGATATAGAAAAAGTTCTTGCCCAAAATAAAACGGAACAATTTTTTGCAAAAAAAGTTTTGCCCGTATATGCAAGAAACTCCTGTTTTAATCCGTCTTGCCATATATTTAATCACAGCTCCTTTTTGCCGGATGCAGGGATGGAAACCGAAGATTTAAATATAAAAATAGAAGATAGATTTTCTTTGGAGCAAATAAAATTCAACCGAATGACTTCAAAAGGTTTAATACAACATAACGTTTATTTTACCGGAGACATTGAACAAAGCAGAATCTTAAAAAAAAATATACCTATTGAGCAAGGCGGCGTTCTTCACAGAGGCGGAAACGATCAATTTTTTACAGGACCGGAAGATCCGGATTATAAAATATTAAAAAAATGGCTTATGATGGAACGAGAAGATATTGCTTCAAAGCTTATGACAGGGGGCAAAAAAATCGATCCATCTACGTTAGGCAAGCTTGAGGGGGTAGTATTTGTCCGAACAAACCCGAAAAATCATAGAAAATATCTTGACGTGGGAAAATATATGCCAGACGCAGATTTATATCTATTAAAATTAAAAGAAGGGGAAACCCTTGAAAACGCTTCAAGCAAGCCTATAAACCTAACCGCCCGTTTTCGCAAAGGAAAAGAGGCGGATATAAGAGAGCCGGATATAAGATACGACGGAAAAGCAATTCTATTTGCAATGAGAATAGGAGAAGATGATAACCTTAACATATACGAGCTTATAGCAGATTCGAATCTTGATTTTTCAAAAGGCAAATTAAGAAGGCTTACTTACGGACCCAAGCATGTAAACGGAATAAAAATTCATTATACGGATCCTACCTACGTTCCCGATCCCGAAGATAAAAATGCGGCTGCCGGAGGATACAATCTTGATAAAGCGGATGTAGTATTTTCTTCCAATCTAAGCGGAAACATGATCCAAAGCGAAGAACGCGGCATAGTAGGGGAGGCGGATGACGGAAATGAAAAAACCATAATAGATTTTGACAGGCCCGAAACGGATAATACATTCGTAGGAAAAAGAATCTATATAGTTGACGGAACAAACAAAGGAGAATGGAGAGAAATAACCGATTTTAAAAACCGGCTTTTTACGCAAGAAAAACGCTCCTACATAACCGTAAACAAGCCATTTTCAAAACCTATTGATAATTCTACAATATATGTAATAGAAAGAGATAAAGACGTCCAGCCCGGATTTATGCCTTCATATTCGGTATATGGCATAAAATACCCTGCGCCATTGCAAGAAAAAAAGAATTATAATCAAACCATTTCCCGAATTACTTATGGAATAGCCCAAGAACTTGATTTAAGCGTTAGAACAACCGGAGAAGTGTTTTTTGCAGGGCAGCGCTCATTTACCGATAAATATGACAGACCTATTTTTCATATGACAAGCTGTAGAAGACATCTTGATACAAGATTCAGTTTTCCCACGCATCAAGGCAACAGATCCGAAGTTATAATTTATGCAGATAATCATGAAATGCCAACCGGAATAGATATACATGTTGGCATGGAACCCCGCAATTTGTGGGAAGGAGGCAATTTAAACGTATCTGATCATCAACTGGGTCCTGGGCTTGAGGCAAGAAACCCGAACGATTTTTCTACAGGATATTTTGACGAAAATAAAATACCGAAAACCGATTATGTAGAAATATCCAATACAAGATATAACTTTAAGGACGGAAAACAGCCGTCTCATCCAAGATTCATATTTAAAAAAATATCCCTTTTCCCTTTAAGAGGACCCAATGCAGTATCCCGAACAGGATATTCTCCGGGCGGAGTATTTAAAGATTCCATACCCTTGCCAAACGGAGATATTCTCGTTTCGCATTCCGACAAGCCGATTGATAATCTCAATCCCAAAGCAAACCCGGATTTCGATCTATACGTTATAAAGCCGGATCCGAGCTTTCATTCCGAAGGCGGCAAAACAAACCCGAAGGTTAAAAAAATAAAAATAAAAGCCGCTTCAAAAGCCGGAACAAGCGAAACGCAGGCATACCCGCTTTATGTAAGAATAAAACCTAAAATAAATGCGGCAAAAAGGGCTAAAGCGGAACATCTTATAGGACCAGCAGGAAAACCGGACGACAACCGCCCCGCAGTATATCTTGAAAGAAACTACCTTTTAATAGACGCTATAATGGATAATCCTTCTCCTATAGGCAAAAACACCGCATATCCTACAAACCCTATTACAGGAGATAAAATTAAGCCCATAGACGAAGTTAAATATGTAAGAATGGTTCAAGTTATGCCGGTAAAACCGGAGCTTGCCAAAAAGGTTGACGTTAGCAAAATAAAAAATAAGGACCCGCAAAGCGACCTTATAAGCAACGGAATACATCTGCGCAAAAAAATAGTTTGCGAAGCTCCGCTTGAAAGCGACGGTTCTATATACATAAAAATACCCTCTAAAATTTCTATGGCAATACAAAGTCTTAATAAAGATAAAATGGCTTTGCGCCAGTCCGCAAGACTCTATTTTTTTGCTCCTAACGAAACATTTACAATATCTCCTTCAAAAAGCGAAACCTTTCAAACCTGCGGAGCATGCATGGGTTCTATGTCTGGCGATCCTAAAAAACTGTTCGGACCCATAAACAAATTTACGGGGCAGACAAAAGTAAAGGCAATAGCCAACGCAAACGGAAATCCAAAAAAATACGGAATAAAACCGGAGCAAAGAATCGCCATAGATTTTGTAAAGGATATTCAGCCCATATTCAATAAAAACTGCGCGGCATGTCATAACGGCGATAAAGCCCCCGCAGGATTATCTCTAACCGATAAAAAAACCTTTTATTATAACGAAGCTTACGAAAACCTCATGAAGCTTCAAGACCCCGAAAGCGGTTGGTATTCTCATAAAAAATATATAGACGAAAGAGGAGCGCTTGCAATAAAAAGTTATTTAATAGAAAAAGTTTACGGCAAAGAACTTAAAGCTTCGCGTAAACTTACCGGAGACGCTCCGCATCCGAGCGTAGAGCTTATAAAAAAATACGACTTAAATATAACTCCGCTTACCGAACAAGAGAAACTAACTTTGATAAGATGGATAGACATGGGCGCAACCTTTAGGGGAGCGGAATAATAGAGGAAGAAAAAGCAAAAGAAACAATTACTGTATCAATACATCTAAATAAACAACGGAATTATAAAAAATGAAAAAGATAAAAATCAAAAAAAAAGGTTATATAATATTCTTTATTATCTTTATGATAATCTCAAGCTGCGTTTTGCAGAATCAATCCGGCAATAACAGTAATGAAAAGCTTCAAAAGCTCGCCGAATTCGCATCCTATCCTTCAATATACGGAACATTAACAAGCGATAGGTGGGCTTACTTATCGGAATACACAAGAACCGATTTAACCCCTGTAAAAAACAATAACCCGTATCCTGAACCCCAGCCGCTCCGCAATCATCCGCAAGGATTAGCGCTGTCTGCAGACGGAACAAAACTATACATAACCCTTACAGGCAACGAAGAGACGCCCGGAAATCAAATTGCAGTCTTTGATATTGCCTTAAAAAAAGTTATAAAAAAAATAAAAGTAGGTTTAAGCCCGTATTCTCTTGCTCTTTACCCTAACGGAGAGTTTCTGATAGTTATAAACCAATTTTCCAATTACGCCTCAGTTATAAACACAAAAACAGATGCCGTAACAAACGAAATACCTCTTGATTTTTATTGCAGGCAAATCCTATTTAATCAAAAAGGAACAAAAGCTTACGTTAGCAATAGATATTTAAACCAAATATTTTTATTAAACATAAAACCGGAAAAAAATATGCTTAAAGGAGAAATAGAGCCGCTCGGCGGATTTAACGAAAAAAACTTCAAGCAAACAGTATATCCGATTTTAAACAAGTCCTGCGGAACCTCAAATTGCCACGCCGCAAATGTCGGAGGCTTTTATGCAGGCGAAAATTATCTTGAAGCCTTTTTTTCCGCAATCGAAAATTCGACCGCAAAAGACGCTGATAACAGCGTTCTGTTAAAAGCGATTATATCAACCGAAGAGGGCGGGTTTGCGGACGATTTAAGCGGAAACAACTTTCATGCCGCAGGAACCGTAGTATTTAAAAAAAATGACCCTGAATATAAAAAAATAGAAAACTGGATAAATGCCGCAAACTATGGACCAGGCATCCCCGTAGGAAATTTCGGATCCAAACCGGAAAGCCTTTATTTAAGTAAAGATGAAAAATATCTTTATGCGGGCAACATGGGAACCCAAGATATATCCGTAATAGATACGGATAAAAACCAAGAGGTTACCGGAATCTACATGCAAAACATAATATTAGATATTTGCGCCTATTACGATGAAAAAACCGAAAAAGAATTTTTAATAGCCTCTTCAATGGGAATAGGCTTTGGAGCGGCAAAAGAAAGGGACCCGTTTGGAGGAGAAACCGAAAATCCAAACAATCCGGCGGTCCAATATTCGGTTTTACGAGATATAGAAACCACAGAGCCTCTTCCGATAAAACAGCAGAAAATACTCGGACAATTCGACGCCATAGACGGAACTGCGGCATATAAAATGACAGACATTCAAAACGATATAACCTTAATCAACGCAAAAACCCTTAACATACCCAAATCCGAAACAGACCCAAATCATCTTCAATATGCTCTTTTGGCAAACCGTTACGAAGCTCATAAAAACTGGGTAAGATACACATCCGATTCCGCGGAAATCCTTCCGCATGAGCCAAGCGGAGACATACCTCCAGAACTTCAAAGAGTTATAGGCGCATATCCGATATGCGTAAAAACGGATAAAAACAGATTATATACCTTAATGATGGGAACATACAAACTTATAGAATGGGAAATAAACCCAAATGCGGCAGAGCCTTCCGAATACCTTATCCCCATAAAAACGTATAAAACCGGAATAATGCCAAAAGATATGGCAATAGGCAAAAAAGGAACAGAAGCGGAAAATTTGATTTTTGCAAGCAATTTTCTCGGAGAGACCATAAGCGTTATAAATAAAGAAACAGGCGTTTCAAAAGAGTATCCCGTAGGCGATTTAACCCGCCCATTTCCTGATACAAATGCGGAACGCGGAGAAGTGTTTGTAAACACCGCAATATTTTCGGTTGATCAAGACACATCCTGCACATCCTGCCATATAAATCATACAAACGACGCAAGAGGCTGGGGAGCGGGGCAGGCAATAGCCCAAATGAAAGACGGCAAATTTGTAAACGGCGGGTTATTGGGAATTCCGCAAATAAAAAATCTCTTTGCAATTCAGCCCTTTTATTTTGAAGGAACCCATACATGCTTTGACGCTCAATTTGACGACGCAAGAGAACATGTTGCGCTTCAAGGATTTTTGGGAAGAAACCCAAAGGGCGATTTTACAAATATTAACTGCCCGATACCTCTTGACCAAAGAAAAGAAGAGCATGAAGAGATACAAGATAAAATGTCAACCGATTCCTTTGGCGCAATATATCCGGACTTAAATGAACGCAGAGACGAAATGATAAGACAAATCAGCATGAAATATTTTGGCAAAGCTTATAACTTTAGAGATTTTCAGAGATTTATAGGCGAGTTTCAGGCGGCGGAAACAAGACTTAACCCGAACCCTTACAATCAGAAAAATCGATCTGTTATAAGAGGTAAAAAACTTTTTAATAGGTTAGACATAAATTGCATTGTATGCCATTCCGCCCCGGAATTTACAAATAAAGATGAAGAACTCTATAACAATAACGAAAAAACGCTTCCCGCTGTAATAAGTTTTACAAAAAGAGAAAAAGCGTTTACATTGGTAGGTCCGCATTGGATGGATAGAGCAAATAATTATAAAAGAGATCTGGAATATTGGGAAGAAGGCAGGGTGGAAAGAAAGCAGGGGAACGTTGCCGTATTTCAATTAAGAGGACTCTTTGACAAACCTTTTGCATTTTTACATCATGGAAGGGCAGTATCCGTCCGAGAAACAATAGCGGCTCCGGATCATTACTCTTTAAGAAAATTTAAATATCCGGTATTAAGAGGCGGAGAAGACGTAAGAAAAAATCGGACGGAACGCGGGTTTAACGAATTAAGTTTTACAGAAGAAAAAACCTATATGATAGATACTCACGGCGGAACGTCCCATCTTAATACTCTTCAAATGCAGGATTTGGAGAACTTTTTGCTTTCAATAGAATAAGAAAGGAGGAGAGGAAGATAGGAGGAAAGGTGGATAGGAAGAGAAGGAAAAATAGGAGAAGAGGGGAAAGCGGCATTAAAGTATGCAATTTTTGCTTGAAATAGAATAATTTTATTGACAATTAACAAATAAATTCCTAATAATTTAAATCTATTGCAATGTTAATGCACTACCGACGGTTTGAGAAAATAACAGACTTTTTTAAGCCTATTATTTTTTTAAACGCTTGTTTTTAAAGGTTATTTTTTTTGATTTTAGATGGGTTTTAGTTTCCAATACTGGGATTTAAAGTTTTCTATAAACGCCGTAAACTGCTTGCGTAAACGATGTTTTAGTTTCCAATACTGGGATTTAAAGGAGCAGCGCACAAAGGACAGCGAACGCGAATTTTGGGTTTTAGTTTCCAATACTGGGATTTAAAGAGCGTTAAAATTGAGCGACGCAAAGCAACCGAGATTGGTTTTAGTTTCCAATACTGGGATTTAAAGTCTTGATACAGTTCCGGCAAGCCTGCTTGTTCATGTTCGTTTTAGTTTCC
>JAOZTP010000065.1 GCA_029939135.1 Desulfobacterales bacterium | reverse complement strand
ATGCGCGAACATCAAAAATATTTTGCGGTAGTTGACGAAAAAGGCAAACTTATGCCGCATTTTATAGCGGTTAATAATACCAAAACAAAAAACATGAAGCTTGTCGCAAACGGACACGAAAGAGTTATACGGGCTCGTTTGGAAGATGCAATCTTTTTTTATAACGCGGATTTCAATATGAAAAATGAAACTCGCGTTGAAAAACTTAAAAAAGTTTTATTTCAGACGAAACTCGGCAGCATGTATGAGAAAACCGAAAGAGTTAAACAGATAGCCAAATTTCTATCCGATACCTTAAAAATTGATGACAATTCAAAACAATCTTTATTAAAAGCCGCGCAATTATGCAAATCGGATCTCGTAAGCAACGTTGTTGTGGAGTTTCCAAAACTTCAAGGAATTATGGGGAGAGTTTATGCAAAAGTTTCAAAAGAAAAAGCGCTTGCGGCAAACGCCATAGAAGAGCATTATATGCCTGCATATTCAGGCGGAAAACTTCCCAAATCCAAAATCGGAGCTATCCTTGCGCTATCCGATAAAATCGATTCCATAGCAGGCGTCTTTTCCGCCGGACTTATACCTACAGGCGCATCCGATCCCTATTCTTTAAGAAGACAAGGAATCGGAATATTGCAGATTATATTAGATAAAAAATTCTCTTTTTCATTAAAAAATCTAATAGCCGAAAGCTTAAGCAAATATAAAAACAAACAGGAACTTGATACAGGAAAGCAGACATCAGAAAAAATATATTCTTTTTTAATCGTTAGAATGGAAAATATATTAATTGAAAAAGGATTGTCCAAAGATGTTGTTCATGCGATTACATCCGCTGATAGCGACGACATAAACACAGTTTTTAACAGAGCAAAAGCATTGGAAAAATTTAAATCGCAACCGAATTTTTCATCATTTGCGGAAACTTTCAAACGCGTGGCAAACATCATAAAAAAGGCGAATTCGAATAAAATACCATCCGAAGTTGACAAATCCTTATTTGAAGAAAAAGCGGAAGCGGATCTTTTTGACGCCTATAATAAAACCTTTACAAAAACCGACAAAAATTTTAAAGCCGGAAATTATTCAAAAGGGCTTGCCGAAATATCCTTATTAAAGCCGAATATCGATTTTTTATTTGACAAAGTCATGGTAATGACGGATAAAAAAAGGTTGAAATTAAACAGACTCGCTCTTTTAAAATCAATAGCCGTTCTATTTGAACGGGTAGGAGATTTCTCAAAACTGGAAAAATCTCATAATTAAAATATAAACAGAGGAAACGTCCATTATCACAAAAAATAATGATGAAATTTTAGCGGATAATAAAGTAATTTGTTCGTCTCAAGGCGAAACAAACTTTTAACCGAACGCCCATTATTAACGAAAAAATAATATTTATAATTTCGTTAGATAATAAAGTAATTTGTTCAAGTTGAAGGCGGGTCAAAATTTTAACATCAGGAATACTCATATATTTCGAGGATTAAAATCTTGATTCAACGCAGAAATTGAACAAATTGCAAAATTATCTAACGAAATTGAAACAGAGGAAATTAATTAATCATGTCTAAAGATATAGTAGGCTCCGTAGTAGTGATAGGAGGCGGAATAGCTGGCATGCGTTCCGCTTTGGATTTGGCAAATTCTGGATATTATGTTTATCTTGTAGAAAAATCTTCGTCAATCGGCGGAGTAATGTCTCAACTTGACAAAACCTTTCCTACTAACGACTGCGCTATGTGAATTATCTCGCCTGTACTGGTCGAGGTCGGCCGGCATTTAAACATAGAGTTATTAACTTTAAGCGAGATAAAAAACATAACAGGAGAAGCGGGGAATTTTGACGTAAAAGTTATAAAAAATCCAAGATATGTGGACGAATCAAAATGCGTTGGATGCGGAGCCTGCGCCGAAAAATGCCCTAAAAAAATAACCGATACATACAACATGGGGCTTAAAGACAAAAAAGCCATACATGTTGAATATCCTCAGGCGGTTCCCTTAAAATACGTAATAGATCCGAATAATTGTATATATCTTCAAAAAGGCAAATGCGGAGCCTGTAAAAAGTTATGCCCTGCAGGAGCTATAGATTTCGAGCAGAAACAAGAAACCCTTACTCTAAACGTCGGAGCGGTTATATTTTCAAGCGGTTTTAATCCTTTTAACCCTTCCGCACTCGATTCATATCGATACGATTATCGTCCCAATGTCATCACTTCTATGGAGATGGAAAGAATATTATCCGCATCCGGACCTACCGGCGGGCATCTTGTAAGACTTTCGGACAAAAAAAAGCCTAAAAAAATAGCGTGGCTACAATGCGTAGGCTCAAGAGATATGAATAGATGCGGCAACCCTTATTGTTCCTCCGTATGTTGCATGTATGCCATTAAAGAGGCGGTAGTAGCAAAAGAGCACTCAGAAGAAGGATTAGACTGCGCTATATTCTATATGGACATCAGAACCCCGGGCAAAGAATTTGAAAAATTCTATAATAATGCAAAGGAAAAAGAGGGCGTCCGCTTTATAAAAAGCAGAATCCATTCCATACAAGATATAGTAAATTCGGATGATCTTAGAATCTCCTACTTGGACGAAGATAATAAACTTCAGAGCGAAGTTTTTGATATGATCGTTCTATCTATAGGCATGGAGATAGACAAAAATATTGTCAAACTTTCCCAAAAAATCGGAATCAATCTTTCCGAAGGAAACTTTTGCAAAACCTCTACATTCAATCCTCTCGAAACGTCAAGAAAAGGCATATTCGTAAGCGGCGCTTTCGGAGGACCAAAAGATATACCTCAATCCGTAGTGTACGCTTCCGGCGCCGCTTGCGCCGCAAGCGAAATTTTAAGCCCCGCTCGAAATACCCTTGCAAAAAAAGTCGAGCCTATTCCGGAAACGTCGGTAATAGGCGAAAGACCCAGCATAGGAGTTTTTATATGCAAATGCGGAAGCAACATAGCTGGCGTAGTGGATGTCGGCAAAGTTGTGGAATACGCCTCAAAACTTCCGTTTGTAGATTATGCGGCGGAAAACATCTATTCCTGCTCTCAGGATAATCAGGATGGTATGGCGCAGCTTATAAAGGAGAAAGGATTAAACAGAGTTGTAGTCGCAGCCTGCACCCCAAAAACTCATGAGCCTCTATTTCAAGAAACACTTACATCCGCAGGTTTAAATAAATACCTATTTGAAATGGCAAACATAAGAAATCATAATTCTTGGGTACATAAAGATACTCCAGAACTTGCCACGCTAAAAGCTATAGACCTTGTTAGAATGGCGGTTGAAAAAGTTGCTATTGCAAAACCTTTATCCGAAACCGAACTTGAAGTAAATCAGCAAGCATTGGTTATAGGCGGCGGCATAGCCGGAATAAGCGCGGCATTAGGGCTTGCCAGTCAGGGTTACGATACATATCTGGTAGAAAAAAATAACCGGTTGGGCGGAGAAGCAAACAAAATATTTAAAAGCGCAAATAAGGAAAATGTTCAAAAAGAGCTTACATCTCTTATTACGGCGGCGCAAAACAATGATAAGCTTCATATCAGACTCAACAGCAGCATAGTAAACGTAAAAGGTTTTGTAGGAAACTTTAAAACCGTAATAGCCTCGGATAATAAAGAGGAAACCATAGAACACGGAGTCTCCGTAATAGCTACCGGCGGAACCGCTTCAAAACCCTCCGAATATCTATACGGAGAGGACGAAAGAATAATAACAAGCTTAGATCTTGATGAAAAATTTATTAATAATGACAAATCTTTAAAAAAGGTCAAATCAGCAGTTTTTATTCAATGCGTAGGATCAAGAGAGCCGAATCGTCCTTATTGTTCCGGAGTATGCTGCACGCATTCCATAATTAACGCTTTGGAGCTTAAAAAGATCAACCCTGATATGAATATATTTATCCTATACAGAGATATAAGAACTTACGGAGAAAAAGAATATTTATATCATCAGGCAAGAGAAGCCGGAATTATCTTTATAAGATACCTTGCAATCGACAAGCCGAATATTAAAATCGAAAACGGAAAAATTTCAGTAACCGTCTATGATACCTCTTTAAATAAATATCTTGAAATGGAAGCCGATCTTATAACTCTTGCTTCCGCTATAATTGCAAATCAAGATCAGAAGCTTGCGAAATTCTTTAAAATTCCGGTTAATGAAGACGGATTTTATATAGAAAAACATGCAAAGTTAGGTCCTTGCGAGTTTGCTACGGACGGGGTATTTTTATGCGGTTTGGCTCATTATCCAAAACCCATAGACGAATCTATAGCTCATGGCAAGGGAGCCGCCGCAAAAGCTTTAACCCTTCTTGCTAAAAAGAAAATACGCACGTCAGGAACAATAGCGGATGTCGAGCCTCTTAAATGCAGTTCTTGCGGAGTATGCGTTTCCATCTGTCCGTATTCGGCGCCCTCTTTCATACCGGACGACGCAAGATTCTTTGCCGGAAAGGCTCAGATTAACCCCGTATTATGCAAAGGATGCGGATTATGCGTCGCATCTTGCAGATCCGGAGCCTTGCGCTTAAAAGGGTTTGATAACGATCAGATATTTGCTCAAATAAGCGCCGCATTTGAAAAGGCGGCATAAAAAATATTTTTGCAAAAAAAATTAAATTAAAAGGAGAATAATATGGCTGATTGGGAGCCGAAAATTTTGGCTTTTTTATGCAATTGGTGCAGTTACGGCGCGGCGGATCTTGCTGGAGTAAGCAGAATGCAGTATCCTCCTAACTTTCGGGTAATAAGAATACCCTGCACAGGACGCATGAGCCCTAAATTTATCTTGTCCGCCTTTAAAGAAGGAGCGGACGGAGTATGGGTATCCGGCTGACATCCGGGAGAATGTCATTACCTGGAAGGTAATTATTATGCTCGTCGTAAATTTACTTTGTTAAAAGGACTTCTGGAACATATAGGCGTTGAAGAGGAACGATTGCATTTTTCGTGGGTATCTTCGGCAGAATCCACCAAATTTATTAAAGTGGTAAACGAAGTGGTTTCCTCCGTAAAGAGTCTCGGACCTAATCAAAGACTTATAAATAAAATTTTAATATAAGGATGTTGATATCATGGCAAGTGATGGCAACTTAAGGGTTAATGGGGTCAATATTCCATATAAACCCGGAACATTTGAAACTCTGGCGGATGGAAGTGGAGATGTTGACGTTAGACAATTAACGGATGGCGATACAGTTCATACGCCTCGAATTGGAGAACCCGCAACGTGTCAATTTACTTTGACAACAGATATAAATTTAATTTCTGAATGGAAAAGCAATATCGCCAGTAATGTTGTTGAAAAAATTCAACAACAACCTGATGGATCAACAAAAAAGTTAATTTTTCCTAATTGTAGTTTAGTGGAAGACGACGTACTAACTGATGGTAAAGTAACTGTTGTATTTAAGGGAGATCCAATAAAGGTAGAGCTTAATTAGTAGTGATAGTTACAAAGTAGGTTACTAAACTTATTATATAGAATCACTATCTATTAAGGACTACTCCAATAAAATTAAGGCAATTTAAATGGCAGAATATATTAGTAAAATACAAGAAATATCAAAAAAAATACTTCAAGACGGCAAAGTTGATATAGTAATAGGCTTTTCAGACGGAAGTCTGCCTATGGCAAGCAGACCCTGTTTTATCAAAAGTCCCGAAGATACAGGCAAATTAATATTTGACGGCAATTGCGGAATCAATCTTGCAAACTATTTGACAGGGAAAAAAGAGAAAATCGGAATAATAGCAAAAGGCTGCGATTCTAGAAACATAGCCCAGCTTATAGTTGAAAATAAAATAAAAAGAGAACAACTTTTTATTATAGGCGTTCCATGCTTTAAAATGATAGATAAAAGAAAAACCTCTCTTTTATTTGAAGAGGAAATTACCCAAGTAACCGAATCCGACGATAAAATTATAGTAAAAGGAAAAAATAAAGAAAAAACATTCAACCGAGAAGATATGCTGCAAGAAAACTGCATTACCTGCATGCATCGCAATCCGGTTATATATGACGAATTGGCGGGCGAACTAATCAAAGAGTCCGATCAAAAAGCCGAGTATGAGGACGTGAAAAAAATAGAGGCTATGAGTTCGGAAGATCGATGGAACCATTTTAGCGAAATGTTATCCGCCTGCGTCAGATGTTACGCCTGCAGAGATGCATGCCCTTTATGCTATTGCCCTACATGCTTTGTCGATGAATCTTCGCCTCAATGGGTCGGAAAAAGCGCTGATAATCAAATAGACGTAAAAACCTTCCACATCTTGCGGGCATTCCACTGCGCAGGAAGATGCACAGACTGCGGAGCATGCGAAAAAGCCTGCCCTATGGGCATAAAAGTAAGAAAATTTACAAGAAAACTCAATTCCGACGCTATGCGGCATTACGAATGGGAAGCGGGATTAACTACCGATAAACGTCCATTATTGGATAATTTTAGAGTAAACGACTATCAAGATTTTATAAAATAAAAGGCAAAACCAATTATGAAGCTCGTAAGTATAAATAAAGAAGACTTCTATGCAGGAGCGGAAAAATTATACAATTCATACAAATTATACATTCCTGTTAAACAAGAGGATAACTCTTATGCTTTTAAAAATTCGGATAAAATAGACATAAATAATCTGACGTTTTTAAATACCCGTCTTTCGCCCAAATCTTTAGTTTTTCCTCAAACCGAAAAAATGTTCTCTTATACTACCGATACAAACAGCGAAGACTGCAATATAATCAAACCTATAAATAAAGAGAATTTAAAACAGGCTATTCTCGGCATAAGACCATGCGATTCTGCATCTTTCGGAATAGTTGAAAAAAATTTTGATACCGAAGAGTATAAAGATCCCTTTTGGATAAATTCTTATAAGGCTACAACATTTATAGGGCTTGCATGCGATAATCCGGATTCTACATGTTTTTGCACAACCGCAAATTCCGGTCCTTTTGACGAAAAAGGGCTTGATATACTTTTGATAACTTCAGGCGATTCCTTTATAGGTAAAATCCTTACCAAAAAAGGAGAGGAAGCCGCAAAAATTGCGGGCTGGACAACAGAAGCGCCCGCCGATTCTGTTTCGGCGATAGAAAAGCAAAAAAAAGAAGCGGAATCTAAAATAAGCTCCTCCATTTCGACGGATAAAATAAAAGATAAAGATACGTTAGAACTATATAACGCATCTTTTTGGGAAGAAGAGGCGTTTGCCTGTATAAACTGCGGAACATGCGCTTATGTATGTCCGACATGCTGGTGTTTCGACATACAGGATGAAATTTCCGATAAAAAAGGAATCCGTATGAGAAACTGGGATAGCTGCATGTTTCCTCTTTTTACTCTACACGGCTCAGGGCATAACCCCAGAGATTTAAAGTATCAGAGAGCCAGACAAAGATTTATGCACAAGCTCAAATATTATCAGGATAAGTATCAAAGCGGAATTCAATGCGTAGGATGCGGACGCTGCATACGCCTTTGTCCCGTAAATATAGATATACGCAGAATATGCGATATAATGAATTCCTAAGTCTTTTGTTTGTCATTTCGACGAGCGCGGCAAGGAAAAATCTCATAATAAAAATTATAAAAAAATTCAGATAAAATAAAACAATTAAGATGGAGTACAAAAGTGCAAAATCCATATTTACCATACCCTGTTCGCATAGATGAAATAGTAACTGAAACAGAAGATAAAAACTTAAAAACATTTAAATTCGTATTTATAAATCCGAAAGACGAAAAAAAATTTTCTTATAAAGCCGGACAATTTGCGGAACTTTCGGTTGCCGGAAAAGGCGAAATACCCATAGGAATAGCCTCTTCTCCTACGGAAAAAGGATTTGTAAAATTTACCGTCAATAAGATGGGGCTTGTTACGACCCATCTTCATGCTATGAAAAAAGGGGATATAATCGGTATCAGAGGACCCCTCGGCAATTATTATCCGTGGGAAACGCTTAAAGGAAAAAATATCGTTATAGTAGGCGGAGGCTTCGCTTTTACAACCCTTAGATCCTCCATAATATACATGCTTGAACCGTCAAATAGAGACAAATTTAAAGATATTAACGTAGTATATGGGGCAAGAGTACCCGGCATGCTTTTATACAAAGATGAGCTTAGCGCTTGGGAAAAGCGAGACGATATTAATATGCACATAACCGTAGACGCTACAGACGATCCTAATTGGAAATATAACATAGGATTTGTTCCGACCATAGTAGGCGAAAAACTTCCGGAAGGAAACAAAGATACTTATGCCGTAGTATGCGGACCTCCTGCTATGATTAAATTTACCCAGCCCGTATTAGACAAGCTCGGTTACAGCCATGACAACATAATAATGTCTTTGGAAAACAAAATGAAATGCGGAATCGGGATGTGCGGCAGATGCAACATAGGCGAAAAATTCGTATGCAAAGACGGACCTGTATTTACCCTTTCTCAGCTTAATAAAATGCCTAAAGAATATTAGCTATCTATATAAAATAAACTATTAATAAACGATATTTATATGCCTCCTGCCAATAAATTTAATTTTAACGCCAAATTAATATTACTCGGTTTCGGAGTCGCCCTATTTAGCGCGGGCATAGGCATTGGCGGCGGAACCCTTTTAGTATCATTGCTTATGTCCGCATTTAATTTCGATTTCAAAAAAGCGGCGGCTACCTCTTTGGCTACTATAATACCAATCAGCCTTACCGGAGCGATTAGTCACATTTTCTCTCTTCCGCAAGCTTTACATCCGCAATACTATTTTATATTTATTCCGGCATGTCTGCTCGGAACCATATTGGGAGCAAGAATAGTTAAAAAATATCAAAACGGATGGTTAAAACCGGCTTTTGCTTTTTTTTTACTTATCGTCAGTTTAAGAATGCTTAAAATATTCGATTTTCCCTCTTTGATTTATACAGGATTAAACAATATCCTATTTTCAAGCCAATGGACGCTTATAGTTACGGTAGGAGTACTTATCGGAATAGTCGCTATTGCTTTGGGAATAGGCTGCGGATTACTTATTGTCCCATTTTTTACAATCGTAATTAACCTTAATATACATGAAGCCATAACATTATCCCTTACCTCTATGTTTTTTATTACCGTTTCCGGCGCTCTTATTAACAATAAATTAAAAACGCTTGATATTACGCCGTTAAAAAATTTATTTATTCCAGCTTTGGCAGGAGCTATTGTCGGTTCAATAATATCAGGAAACCTTCCGAGTCCTATACTAAAAAAAATATTCGGAATCTTTTTATTTTTAATAGCTTTCAATTATATAATCGAATATATTTACCGAAAGAGACGCAAAACGGCTTGGGCGTCTCAAAAACAAAATATAAACGGATAAAACCTCCATTATTATAAACACAAAAAAGGATAATTATGAATTTATACTACAAATTAAAAAAGGCTCTGGAAAATAAAATAAAAGAATATAACCTAACGGGACAAAATATCAGCGTTCGATGCAAAGCCCTTTCGGCTTCCGAGGCTATAGGGGAACCGTCGGATAAAGATTATCCTATAATAAAAGGAAAAGAGGTAATGGTAGAAGCCGTTTTTAAAGGTGCAAAAGGGCAAGCTTTTACCGAAGAGTTCGAAAATACCGATTATCTCGTAGAAGATTTATTAAAAATAAGCTTAAATTCAAATAAAAAAAGAGCAAGTTTTATAGCCGGTTTAAATGCGGTTTTCAGACATCTGAAACTTTGCGATAAAACCGTTCATTGTAAAGATAACGAGCCTAAAAAATGCGCCGACGAATTATCATCCCACATTGGAGGCGATTATAATAATATTCTACTTATAGGGCATCAGCCCAGATTTCTTGAAGCTCTTGCAACCGATTATCAAGTAAGAGTTTTAGATATGGATAAGGATAACATAGGCTCAAAACGTTTCGGCGTATCAATCGAATCGGCGGATATAACGGATGACGCCGTAAAATGGTCCGATTTAATATTTGCCACAGGCTCTACTATAGTAAACGACACAATTGGCAATTTTATCAATCGAAACAAGCCGGTTATATTCTACGGCGTTACAATCTCCGCGCCTGCAAAAATATTAAATTTAAAAACATATTGCTATTGCGGGCATTAATAACTCATTTTTTGGCTTTAGACGCAGACGAGTAAGGGCTTAATTCTTATAACCTATAAAAAGAGTTGCGACTCCTAAGCTCAACTTTTTAACCCTGATCCTTTTAAAGCCGGACTCTTTCATAATTTTAACAAATTCCAAAGCTTTCGGAAACTTCATAACCGAATCCGGCAAATACTTATAAGCCTGAAAATTTTTTGAAAAAAGCCCGCCTATTACGGGAAGAACCTTTTTAAAATACAACATATAAAGCTCCATTAAAAAACGATTTTCCGGAGCCGTAAGCTCTAATATCAAAACCGAGCCTCCCTGTTTTAATACCCTTATAAACTCCTTTAAAACTCGCTTTTTATCCTCTATATTTCTTATTCCAAAAGCTATTGTTACGGCGTCGAAGCGGTTATCTGCAAAAGGCAGCAAAAGAGCGTCTGCGGCGACAAAAAATAAATTATTGCAATCCATTATATCCTTTTTTTTTTGCGCTATCCTCAACATCTCTTCCGAAAAATCGGTCCCATAAATTTTAATTCTATTTTTATGCAGTTTTGTAATTTCAAAGGCTACGTCTCCGGTTCCGCAGGCGACGTCAAGAAGATTTCTTACGCCGCCGACCGAAGCCGCCATTATTCTTCTCCAATATATGTCTTGCCCCAAACTTAAAAACCTATTTAAAAAATCGTATTTTGGAGCTATTGCGTCAAACATTTTTTTTATAAATATATTTGTATTATTCATTGACAACCTTCAATTAAGTATTAATGTTAAACGGTTTATATGTGTTTTATTCAAGTTGTCAATAAACAAGGCTTTTTAAAATTAAAAAAGG
>JAOZTP010000181.1 GCA_029939135.1 Desulfobacterales bacterium | reverse complement strand
GCAATAAATCTTTGGGAGAACCTCCGATAGTGTCGCCTGCGCCGGCTATTAGAAACGCAATTTGGGATGCTACCGGCGTAAAGATTGATCAATTGCCTATAACAAAGCAGGTTTTATTTAAAAAGTTTAAGGAAGCGGGATTAATATAAAAAAGCATTGCATAACTTCTTATTTTGCCCGTTTGCGGCGTTATGCTCAAATTTCAGTTCTTGAAATATTTTTATATAGAAGCTATTTAATATTAAAAGGAGAAACCAAAATGAAAGAATGTTATTTTAGAAATATATCCTTTATAATCTATGCAATTTTTGTTCTTTTTTGTTTATCAAGTTGCGGAACGATAAAAGGACTTCCTTCGCATGGCGGGGGCAAAAGATTTGCAGTTGAACAGGAACTTATTTCTGCGACTGCAAGAGCAGTGGCGAAAGATTTAAACGTAGAAGCGTTAAAAGGAAAATTATGTTCGTTATATGTTATATCTATTGGAGACGAGGGGGCGGGATATTTAACCGGCGGACAATACTCAATCGAATCTATTTTAAGAGGCGGTTATATAAACGCTCCTACTGTTAAAACAACAAGCCAATATCCTATTATAGATACGACCACTACTACTACATCAGGCGCTTCCACTACCACAACCAACGCGGAAAATGCTCTTAACGCTCCGATAATCCAAAAATCAACTCAAGACGGAGGAACAATTCAGTATAACGCAAGCGCAAGTTATACGGGACCGGCTTATAGGGCGGAAGCTTTTGTCAATCCTAACGACACGAAATTTTTATCTGCGGTTCTTAACGAAGCTTTTGTTTTAAGAGGCATTCGTTTGGTTCCGCCGGATAAAGCGCAAATTGATATTTATGTAACGGTAGATGTTTTCGGCACGGTTCGAAGCAGAACAGAATACCTTGTATATAATCAAGAAAAACTTTTGGCAAAAACAGCTTTGCAGGTTACGGCTTTTGACAGAAAAGGCAATGTTGTTCTCCCGCCCACAACTTCAAGCTTTGAGGCGGAGTATATTGAAAAATATATGTTATGGATGGGTCCTATAAAGGAGGTTAAAAATATCAAACGCTCTACTCCACAGTTGGTAGATTTTAAATCAATCTATAACGATGCAAATATAAAGTCTGTTCAAAACACATCGGTTACAAACGATGAAGATATGGATAATTCAGGGCAAGACAATGTCAATATCCTTAAAAGCAACGTTAATTCAATTGGAAACACTCCGATTATGGAATTTCCGAATGAAATAGCCAATCCGAACGCTTTAATAGGGCAACGTTTTAGAGTTTATGGCTACGATATAGAGATTGTTCAACACCAAGCTAATAAGGGACAAACTGTCAGCACAATATTAAACAATATATCAGGCTTTTCCGAAGATATGATTTATAATGAATTTATCAATATTTTCAAAAAATTAAATCCTAACATAATCGGAAACATTATTGCCGGACAGCAGATAATTTTACCTGTATTGGTTAAAGAATAATTAATAAAATAAGAAAGGTAGTAAGCATGAAAACTATAAATAAAATATTATTTATTCTATTCTATTTTTTTATATTTTTAACCTCTTTAGTTTATGCTCAGGATTTATCGACAGATACTTTTGTGCAACAAGAGATAGCAAGAGAACATTGGGAACCGGGCGGAAAACATTTTCCTGCTAATTTTAATGTTCGAGGAAGCATTATCCAACGCAGCGGGGAAGTAAATCTCAACCTCGAAACAATTAGCGAAAACATTATAGGTAATATAAAAATACAAACAGCGCCAATAGGCGGACGTTATAATTACATCATTGACCTTTCGAATCATCATCCTCATAGCGTTCATTCCCCTTTTGATGAAGTGAAAAATGGAAATGGAAATTTTGAAAAAGAATCCGAAAGTAGTCTAACAAAAGTAAGCCTGAAATGGAAAGGTTTAATGAATCATCCCGGAAACGGATATGATGGAGAGCAAGGCGGAGGTTTTCCTGTTCCTTCTCCTTTAGGGGCAATAGATGAGTATAGTTTTGATATTTCAGGCAATGCAATCAGACATTATTATATCCCACCGGCAGATAAACAAAAAACGGAATTGCCCCCATCTGTTGATATAAGATATAGAAATCTTGAAGCCACTTTAAATCTATTGGGGATGTTTCATCATGGTTATGTGGTTCTTACTAACGAATATGGAGATCAATATAGCTTTAGCGGTATGCCTGTAAGTCAAGCTTCACCCGACAGCGATATTGAAGGATACGGGCAATTGATTACGAAAACAAGTCATTTTGTAGAAGGCGCTTTTGATTATGGTGATAGTAATTACATACAAGAAAAAGAGGCTACCAAAACTTTCCAAATAAAAAACCAAAGTTTTTTAAAAGCATTTGTTACATTAAACGAATTTGCTTATAAGGTAAATGATGCTCAGATTGCTTATAATCCAATAGGAGCTAATAGCAATTCTTTTGCTCATCAGGCTATAGAAGAATTGGGATATCAACGTCCTGTTCCGAGTATATTAGCACCGGGGCATGATAAAACTCTTGAAGTAACCTCCGAATAATGAAAAATTTTTTATATAAAAAATTTATAGTCATAACAATTACATTAATGTTAATAACAAGTAGTTGTTTTATCTATAATAGATATACGGATAAAAAAATATATTATATTAAAAATAAAATTTGCTCTATTCCCAAAGGGACGCCAAAAGCAGAACTGGAAAAAATTCTTAAACAATATATCGGTAATAATTTTTTTTATAAAAATTATCCCGAGTTAAAATATGAATCGTATAGAATAAATATAGTATATAAAAAATGTTCTTTATCTGCATTAAATTTTTTGGCGGAGATACAAATTAAAGAAGAAAAAGTATTTTTAGTCAAATGTAGTCTTTTTCGAGATTTTTAATTAACTCCGTTTTACACAGCTTTATAACTTAAATAAAATATAAAAATAAGAAAGTTGCCGACTATGTTTGATATAAAAAAATATAAAAAAGCAGGATCTGTCAAGGAAGCGATAAGCTTATTGGCGCAAGATCCGAACGCAAAGCTTATTGCCGGCGGAACGG
>JAOZTP010000064.1 GCA_029939135.1 Desulfobacterales bacterium | reverse complement strand
AAAAGAGTCGGCTCCTTTTGAAGCGCCGCTATTAAAGCGGAATCTATAGGTATAAAAAGCATAACAAAATCAGGAGAAGATATTTTATAAAGATCGTCATACCTTTTTTTGCTAAGTTCGTTTATATGCCTTTTTATAGAATTTACATGCTCCTTTATATCCTGTTCTCTCCCCTCTTTGTCCGGGTTTGAGCAGTATCTTTCATAAGAAACAAGAGACGCTTTAGAATCTATAACAAGATGTTTTTTGTCCGGTAAATTTATTATCACGTCAGGGTAAAATCTTTTCCCCTCCTCTCCATAAAACATCTCCTGTATTATATATTCCCGCCCCTTTTCAAGTCCGGAACCTTCCAAAACCTTTTCCAATATAAGTTCGCCCCAGCTTCCCATCGCTTTGTTATCTCCTTTTAGGGCGTTTGTAAGATTCTTTGCCTCTTTAGACATTGTTAAATTAAGAGCCGTTAAATTTTTTATCTGTTCTCGCAGATGAGCGCCCTCTTTTATTTGGGCTTCGTAATTTTTTTCTATCCTTTCTTTAAACTCCTTTATTTTACCGTTTAAAGGCGTAAGTATATCGCCGATATTATTTCGGTTTTGGCGCGCAAATTTTTCCGATTTAATTTCAAATATCTCATTTGCAAGATTCTCAAAGTCCGTTTTAAGCTTATCCTTTATATTGGCAAGGCGCTCCTTTTGTTCCTCCTCATTTTTTTGGCTTATATTATGCTTGGTTTCCTCCTTTGCCAGCTTTTCTTTCAGCTCCATTATATTATTCAAATATTCGGCGGACTGTTTTTTTGCGTTATCAAATTCGCTTTTAAGTCGATTGTTTTCCTCTTCCGTCTTATCCGTTAAAACCCTTGCAGTTTCGACCTTTATTTTAAGCTGTCCATTCTCTTGTATAAACGCTTTTTTGGTTAAGCCGTTATAATATTCTCGAAAAATCCATAAACCAAAAATTACAAACAACAAAACCACTATTAAAATCTGTTCCATATTTTATCCTTTTAAAACGGCATAAGTATTATTAAACCCTACAGACTATTATTGCGTCTGTAATATAAAGCAAAAGATGCGGCATACATTCGATGCATTATACGCTTCAATTTTTATCCGATATTCATTATCCGTCCAAAATATTTCGCCATACAAGTCAAACGCCTTACTATTGATAAACCTTCCGACAAATATTTTTCATTCTTTATAATATTTTTAAATTATCGCCGAATGCCAAGCATTACAAGATATTTTTTCGGCTTTATTAAAACCATAATCTCATTATAATAATTCTACTTTTTAAATCGAAAAAGGCTTTTTCTCGCCTAAAAACAATAAAGCGTTGACATAATACGGCAATTATGGAAATTGTTTAAAATTATTTTTTATAAGTTTTTTACAAATGGAGAATCTTTTGAAATACAAAAAAACCTTTTTTATTCTATTTTTATATGCGGCGACAATAGCTGTTTGCGCTTATTGGAATATTATATACTTTTCCAAAACCCCAAAAGATATTGCGGATAACGCCGAAAAGGTTTTGCTTATAAAAAAAGGAACACCTTTTAACGCCGCCGCAGATATGCTTTATAAAAACGGTTTAATTCAAAATAGTTTTAAAATGAAGCTTTTTGTAAAGTTAAAAGACAAAGTTAATATTAAAGCTGGCGAATATGTTTTATCCGCATCCATGACGCCAATTCGTATTTTGGAAATATTAGAAAAAGGAAAAGTCAAGCTTTACAAATTCACAATACCGGAAGGACTTAGCATTAAAGAGATTGCGCTAATTTTTGCCAATGAAAACTTTTGTTCAGAAAAAAATTTTATTGCAAAAGCTATGGATAAAAATTTTACGCAAAGCTTTAATATCAATGCCGATACATTAGAGGGTTATATTTTTCCGGATACATATCTTTTTCCCAAAGGGCTCTCCTGCGAAGATCTGATTTCGGTTACTGTAAAAAATTTTTTTAAAATTTTTAAAAAAGATTGGAAAAAAAAAGCGGAAAAAATAGGTTTTACCGTCCATCAGATTTTAACGTTAGCCTCTATGATAGAAAGGGAAACAATGGCTTCAAAAGAAAGAACTTTGGTATCTTCGGCATTTCATAACAGGCTTAAAATAGACATGAAACTTCAATCCGATCCTACCGCTATTTACGGCATTGACAATTTTTACGGAAATATTAAAAAAAAAGACCTTAAAAGAGACACTCCCTATAATACATACAAAATAAAAGGACTGCCTCCGGGACCTATAGCAAACCCGGGAGAAGCGGCAATTTATGCCGCGCTTTTTCCGGCAAACACAAAATACTATTTTTTTGTCGCAAAAAATGACGGAACGCATAAATTTTCAAGAACCTTTGAAGAACACATTATTGCGGTAAGAAAATTTCGATTAAGATAAGGAAATATAATGGACTATTGCAATTTTACAAACGAACAGATTGCAGGGCAGATGATAATAGCCGGATTTTACGGAACAGAGCCAGACGAGGAGCTAAAATTTTTAATTAATACAATTAAAGTTGGCGGAATCATCCTTTTTTCCCGAAATATAGAATCGCGCGAACAGCTTGAAGATATATGTTTTTCCATACAAAGACTTGCTGAACGGGCGGGACAGCCCCCTTTATTTATAGCCATTGATCAAGAGGGCGGAAAAGTCGCAAGATTAAAAAAACCTTTTACCGTTTTTCCCGGCGCTCCTCACATAAAAACTACGGAACAGGCGGAAAAGTTTGCCGAAATAACAGGAGCGGAATTAAAACGAACCGGAATAAATATGAACATGTCTCCGGTTTTAGACGTAACGCCGGATGATTTTAAAAACAGCGCAATGGAAGGAAGAATGTTTTGCGGCAACCCGGAACAAACCGGAGAATTGGGAGCCGAGGTTATAAGAGGGCTGCAAAAACAGAATGTTATATCCGTAGCAAAACATTTTCCCGGGATAGGACGCACAACCGTAGACTCTCATCTTAAACTTCCCAACATGATCCACAACAAATTTGCCCTTGATTCCTTTGAACTAATACCTTTTAAAGCCGCCATAAACGTAAAAGCCGCCGGAATTATGACATCCCATGTTATCTACCCTAAAATAGACGCCATTTGGCCCGCAAGCCTTTCCAGAAAAATTGTAACGAATATTTTGCGAACAGAACTCGGCTACGAGGGGCTTGTAATAACCGACGACTTAAACATGGGAGCTATTGACAAATATTACGATTTTGGTCCGGTAATAGAAAGAATACTTGCTACAGAAACGGATATTGCTCTTATTTGCAACAATGTTCCAAGGGTTAAAAAAGCGTTCGATCTTATATTGGATTTTATTAAATCCTCATCTTTAAATAAAGCAAGATGCAAAAAATCGCTTCAGCGCATAATAAAAACAAAAACCAAGTATCTTGCGTAATTATTTTATGCTTTTAGTATTACCTTCATAGTTAAACTCAACTTTGCTTTGAATAACTATTTCATTAAAAATTTTGTTAAGATAACCTTGCTTTACGGCTTCGTTAAATCTTTCTTTAAGAGCCGGTATATTTATCACTTCTTCGATACAGTCCATATATTTTTTAACAATTGCTTTAATCGAATAAATTTTAACTGCATTTTTTTCTATTTTATTCTTAATTTCGTCAATACTTTCAACAGACTTTATTACAAACGTTATAGGATATTTTTGAATTTTATCTATATCAAAAAAATATTTTTTAAAATCCAATGTTTCGGTTACCTGAAAAAATCTGCCGAGCGGTTTCATTACAAAATCAATTCCGCCGTCATTGGCATTTGTTCTGCCTGTTTTATATAATTTAAAATTTTCGGTTACAAGTTTATCCATTTCAAAACCCCATATAATCGTTTGCTCATTATAATAATATTTAAGAATAGAATAACTTACAATCTCAAACAATCTTGCGTCAACATTAGTAGCAAGCAAACCGATTATAAATTCTCGAGCTTTTCTGTCTGGCGTTTTTTCTACTTTTTGAAGCTCTTCGCACGATTTGATAAAGCGTTGAAAAGCATCCTGTTTTGTTTTTATATATTCGTTTATTATTTCGATAAGCGCTTTTGAAATGTTAAAAGCGCTTTTACCTATTCTAATTTTTAAAAGGTTTTCATTAATCCAATACTTGTTGGTTTCAAGGTTACGAAGTATCGGAATATATTCCGAGTTCGGAAAATATTTTTGAAATTCGGAATTCATTCTATTATTTAAAGCATGATTTTGCAATTTACTTCCGAAAGGCAGTTCTCTTTGTCGGACAAAAAGTTCGCTAAAAGCCGCCCCCTTATATTTAGAGTAATCTTTTTTGCGACCAAAGCCTTTTGCGATATAATCTTCTATAATAACATATACGGTATATAAATTTGCAAAACCGGAACGCGCTTTTGAGCCTCTATTTGCGGAACGTGTTTTTTCGTTGATATATTGAATTAAAAGGCTTTTTTCAAAAACCTCATCGGCTTCTTTTTTAAAATATCTTTTTAAAACGGTTTTAATATTATCCGTAAATATATGTTCCATTATGTTCTTTAAATAATTTTGAGTTGTAAAAGTTAGATTTTTTCTTTGTTTCAAAAGTTCGAATCTCTTTTTTTAATTTTTCGCCTTTAAACTCGTCCGCCAAATTAAGTCTGCGCAAGCCTATTTTAACGTAAGCCTCTTCTACTTCTATTCCTATTGAGTTTCTATCAAAATTTTTTGCCACATAAGATGTTGTAAATGTTCCGGAAAAAGGATCCATTACCCAGTCTTTTTTATTAGAGCTTGCTTTTATAATTCTTTGAAGTAAAGAGATCGGTTTTTGCGTAGGATGATTTTCGTATTCGCCCATTCTGTAACGGACTCGGGGAAATTCCCAAACATTTCCGGGAACCTTTTCAGAATTATAAACCGCGGGAACAGCTTTACGATAATCAATAAGTTTTCTTCTTGCGCCTGTTTTTGCTTCAACTAAAATATCATTGGCATTAAACGTATAATTATTTTTATCTTTTACGCAAAAAAGAATCGGCTCATACATTGATCCATAATATTTTTTTGCCTGAACTCCGGAACTATCATAATGCCAAACTATTCGAGAAAAAATATTTAATTTTTTGCGCAGATACATATCAAAAAATGGCATAAATTGAGTTGCCATCATTACATAAAAGCTTCCTGCGGGCTTTAGCTTTGCAATACATAAATCAAGCCATTTATAACACCAGTTTAAATAATCTTCTTCGGTATTCCATTTATCTTTATTACCGTTAAAGTTTTTTCCGATATTATAAGGAGGGTCGGCAAAAATCAAATCTATAGATTCGTCTACAATATTTTTTAAAGCTTCAATTGCGTCTCCGAATATTATTTTATGGTTATTGCTTCCTAAATTTTCCATTTTTTACAACTCAATTTACTGTCATTTTGTTTTTATTTTCAAATACCCGATTATCCGTTTTTAAAGAATACGCCAAGAATTCGGGATAATTTATTGATATTAAACGTTCCGTTTTGTTTTATTTTTTTCCAATAAAGTTAATTTGCGCTTTGCTATTGTTGCATAACGCTTTTCAAATCAACCTCGCCGGATTCTTTTGTATTAAATTTTAAAAATCTTTTATATAACTCGCCTCTTTTATATAAACGGCTCCCATGTTATTTATTTAATCAGTTTAACAGTCCTTTTTTAATACGCTTCCTTATTTTCAATTTTAACCATTTAATATTAAATCCCGTTGTAATGCTTAATAGTGTTATGATACCTATACCAACCCGTATAACTATGTTATCATATTTTAGGTTAAGAAATATGAGGACTCCCGCTAATATACATAAAACTATAAAGATACCCCAACTTATTTTGTTAGCTATATATTCGGCTTTGTTTTCTGCATTTAGTCCATCTTTTTCAATAGTTTCTTTGGCTTTTAATAATTCATTTTTTGTTTCCTGATGCTCTTCTTTTTCTCTATTTAATTTTTCTTTTTCTTCCCGCTTAATCTCATCCATCATAGAATTTAAAATTTCTTCTATGGAAGAATCATCAAAGGCATCTGCATCACCCATGCTTTCCTTTGCAAGAAGATTTAATGAAGCTCTATGTGTTCTAAGAAGATAACATTCATCGTTAGTTATTTGCCCTCCATCTTTCAACTTTTCTACCTCATGAAGATACCTACTAATCAGTTCTTCAGAAGGTTGAATTGCCGCATGGCAGTTCGCAATGAATTTTTTCATATTAAGGTTTTTAGTTTTTTGCGGAGACTGTAACCAAATCAAAGTGCCCAAAAAAACTTCTGTTAAACAGGCAGGAATAGTAAATGAGGAATTGGTCTTACTGTCTTCATAAATTTTACTAGCAAACGATAAAGATGAATTTGAAGTAACGAATAGCTCTTTACAATCTTTTATGTTTCTCGGTCTATCTCCGCGTCTCAATTTATAGATTTTAGATAATACTTTTACATCTCTGTCAATTGAATAGTCATTTCTCTCCCGATAAAAACTGTTGTTTTGATATCTTTCCTGTATAATACCTTTTAACTTTATTTCATCAATTTGAAATTCCTTATTTTCATTCGGATCAACCGCTCTTCTATTAGCAATATCAAACCCTTGTAAAATAGAATCAAGATTTACAATTGTTAGCTCTACGTCGCTTGAATTGATATTATTTTGGTGACAATATCGCAAAATTCTTGAAGCCTTACTAATATCATAATTCCCTCGTTCTAACCATCTCTGACAATCTCCTAATATACTATCAATCTCATCTCTGGTAGTATCAAATATGAATAAATTAACTTTTTCTTCTTTAAGAATTTTAACAAACTCTTCGACAGCCGCCTTTTGCAATTTATCATGATAACCTAAAAGAGATAATATTAAAGGCGTATCAAGATAAATATTAAGGTTTCTAATCTTTCCCGAAAAGGAATTCGGTTTGGAATAAAGAATAGCGCAGGCTAACGCATGCCCGACAGAAATATCTAATAAAAATTGAAATAAATCAGGCTCCTCTTTCTCAGCAAATATTATAAAACGGCTAATAAGGTATTTGACTTTTTTATTAGGTTTTACATTATTAGGCAATACCGATTTATCCTTTGACGCAAAAAGTATATCCAAATCATGGTCTTTAAGAAATGATAATAAAGCTTGTTCTATATCTTCATCTTGAACTTCAACTTCATATTTGTTATCATCACGAAATTTAATAATTGAGGAGATTACCTTTGCGAATTTACGCTTAAAATCAGACGAATTAATTGAAAAGTCATGTTTTTCTTTTGTTTTGGAGTTTAATAGATATTTCCCGTAGTCTTTTTTGAATATTTTTTTTTTAACCGCACGATTAAAAATAGTAACGAAGGCATTTATGGGTATTTTTAAACCGTACTCTTCGGTAAAGTCATCTCTAAATCTATTAAGGTCATTGGGCGAAATTTCATCATAATTTTTCTTAATAGCCAAAGAGGCTACCATTGGCACAAAGTTATCTATATAATCTTTCTTATTTTCTTCCCAATTACCTTTAATTATTGCTAAACTTAGTAAAGTTCTATCCATAATTTTTTCCTGTTAATAATAACTAATGATTGTATCCGCCCGATTTTTTGCAATCCGATTTTTACAAATCGTAACTTTAACCCTTGCCGTAAAAACTACAATTATACCGCATACCCAACATTATCAAGCCCGATTCTTTCATCCAAACCCAGCATTAAATTCATATTTTGAACAGCCTGCCCCGCCGCTCCTTTTACAAGATTATCGATTACGGAAAGCAGTATAAGCCTATTATTTTTTTTGTCGATTTTTACGCCTATATCGCAAAAATTGGTTCCTCTTACCGCAAGAGTATCAGGGACTCTATCTTTGCATATTCTTATAAAATATCTATCTTTATAGTAGGATAACAGATTACTTAAAATATGTCTTTCTTCAATCCTGCTATCCGTAAGATCAGCGTAAATTGTTGTTTCCATTCCGCGGGACATTGGTATTAAATGCGGAACAAATGTTATGGACGCCGAGGGTCCCGCCTCTTGTTGCAAAATCTCTTCAATTTCAGGGCTATGTCTGTGAGACGCAACCTTATATGCCTTAAAAGATTCCGCAACGCTGCAATACTGATTTGTTAAAGATAAAGAGCGTCCGGCTCCGCTTACGCCGGATTTCGAGTCTATTATTATAGTTTCCGGTCTTATAAGCTTGGTTTTTAAAATCGGAATTAAAGGCAGAAGCGCGCTTGTAGGATAACAACCCGGATTTCCTATAAGACGCGCTTTTTTTATTTTATATGTATAAACTTCGGAAAGCCCGTAAACCGCCTCTTTTAAAAGATGTTTTGCCTTATGACTCTGATAATATTTTTCGTAAGTATCAACCTCTGTAAATCTAAAATCCGCAGATAAATCTATTACCTTTTTACCTTGAGCAACAAATTGAGGCGCAATCTCCATAGAAATTTGATGGGGCAAAGCCAAAAAGAAAATATCCGCTTTTTCCACGGTTCTTTGATTATACTCTTCACATTTCAAACTGATTATACCCTGCATAGCCGGATATATTTTATCGAAATTCACTCCTACATACTGCCTTGAAGTTAAAACCGTAATTTTCGCATTTTTATGCCCCGCAAGAATTCTTACAAGCTCGGCTCCGGCAAAGCCGGTTGCGCCGATTATTCCTACTTTAATTTTATCCAATTTTATTCTCCTTTTAAAAGTGTTGCATAGCTTTTTATTTTGCCCATCTTATGCGTTATGCAAATATTTTAATAAAGGGATTTCTCCTCGCTGCGCTCGTCGAAATGACAGGCAAAAATAACGCGGCAAGAATAAAAAGCCTGTCCTGTCAAGCGAAGCGAGAAATTCCTTTATTGTTTCCTCTAATTTTTTATAATAATTTTTTTTTATGTCTAAATATTTTCAAACGTAAAAATTTCTCTATAACCTTCTTGAAAATAAAAGGATAGCCTTTATTTATCCTTTATCCGTAAAAGAGCGGCTTTAATATAGTCCAACCCAAACAACAAAAGCGCGGTTTCGTCATCCTTAAATATTTCATCTTTATACCCTAAACTTTTTGCAATCTCATTACCCTTAAAATCATCTTTGGAAATAAACATCTTAAACTTATCAATATCATAACATGTCATTGCAAAAATATTTTTTATACTCTCGTCAAAAGTCGCCGGTTCAATCCCTCTTGCAATCCCTACTATCTGTATCATGTAATCGTTTATCCTGTTATATTCCTCCGCATTCTGATTTTTTATCCACTCTTTGGAAGTATATTCTTTACCCCGTTCAAAACCTTTGCAATGTCCCTCTTTTATTAAGGCAAAATATTCGGTAATTTTGCCTGTTTCTCTATTTCTTGAAGCCATCCTTGCCAGCGGATATAAACGGCAGGAAGCCGGACGATCTTTATAAACTTTGCATCCTAACTCCGAAACAAAAGGGCAAGAAAGTTCGTTTTTATAATCCGGTTTCAAAGATACTACCGGAAGCCCTGTTTCCTGTCCGTTATATTGAACGCAATATTCTTTTAAAAACTCGCCGGAATCCATATTAAGCGCATTTTTTAAACGCAAAATATCATAAGGAGTTAAAAGCTGATTCAGGTTTGCGCAACATTGATTAAAACAACTGTTCTCTTTTGCGCATAAAAAACTAAATTTGTCAGTTGCAGATAATGCGGTTATCTCTTCTTGAGTTTTCATTACGGTCGAAAGTCTCCTTTTTTAAAAATACGCAAACAATAATTATAAGCGTTTGTTTTTTCGTTTAAATTTCGTCATATATCAAAATAAAGTTCAAAGCGGATAAAAATTTTTACCTAACGCCGAAATTGGACAAACTGCGAAGTTATATAACCAAATTCAATCATTTTTTTTTATATATTTAAATATAAGAAATATCACTATATTGCCGCCCTTATAAACCTGATAAAAAAGGCATGAAATTTTACCTAACTTATCTTAAAACGCTCAACAAAACGTAAATATATAAATCTTACCCTTTATATTGACGCATCAAGTTATATATGGCATTTGCCCCAAAATCCAAAGCTTCAACAGGTATCCTTTCGTCCGCTCCATGAATAGTTTCGGAAAATTTTAAATCCGCAGGAAGCCGCATCGGCAAAAAACCGTAAGTCTGAATGCCGAGTTTTGAAAAGGATTGAGCATCCGTAGCGCTGCTTAACAAAAGCGGAACAGGAATAGCTTTAGAATCTGCATTGCGCAAAATATCGGCAAGCATATCAAACAAGTCCATGTTCGGCGCAGACGGTCCCGGATCAAAACGAATAACCTCAAGTTCAATAGCCTCTCCTATTAAATTACTAAGCTCGGCAAGCAAATCTTCGGGACCGAAACCAGGAAGCAGACGCCCGTCCATTTTAACCGATATTTCATTCGGTATAACATTTATCGTATCGCTTCCGCGCAAAATCGTAGCCGAAACCGTATTGCGCAATAACGGCTCGTAAAGCGCCCCTTTTTTGCCCAAAAGCCTTAATATAAAATTTGAAAAAAAGGGGTTCGTAAGTTGAGAAAAAATCAATCCTTTTAATCCGCCGATAGAAGAAGCAATATCTTTAAACATCTTATCTGTTACCGGAGTAATATGAATCGGCAAACGCCCCTTATCTATATTGTTAAGAAAAGAGGATAACTTTGCCATCGCCTCTCCGCGAACAGGCATTGACCCATGCCCGCCGACTCCTTTTATTGTGGCTTTTATCCAGCATCTTTGCTTTTCCGCAACCATAATAGGATAAAACCTGCGCCCTTCGATATGCAAGCTAAAACCTCCGAATTCGCCGATTGCATACTTAACTTTTTCAAACAAATTCGGATGATTTTCCGCTAAATATCTTGCGCCGAAATCTCCCCCTTTTTCTTCGTCGCTTACGATTGCAAGAATAACATCTCCCTCCAAAAGAGCCTCTTTGAACTTGGCGCGTAAAAAAGCGGAAAGCATCATCGCTATTCCGCCCTTCATATCAAGCGCGCCCCTTC
>JAOZTP010000180.1 GCA_029939135.1 Desulfobacterales bacterium | reverse complement strand
CGCACTGAGGACCTATTATAACCTGATCTTCTATGTTAAGATGCCCGCCTATTCCTGCTTGTCCTGCTATTATTACATTTTTTCCGATTTTGGAGCTTCCGGCGATTCCCACTTGAGCTATTATGAGGCTGTTTTCTCCTATTTCAACATTATGGGCTATATGAACGAGGTTATCTGTTTTTACCCCTTTTTGTATCCATGTTTTATCCAAAGCGCCTCTGTCTATGGTATTTGATGCTCCGATTTCAACTTCATCGTCTATTTGAACTATTCCTATATGCGGAACTTTGTTATGTTTTCCGTCTGCATGAACATATCCGAAGCCGTCGCTTCCTATTACGGAACCGGCATGTATTATCACATGTTTTCCTATAATGGTTTCCGCATAAATAACAACGTTCGGATATATTACGGTATTATCGCCTATTGTAACATTGTCGCCTATAAAAACGTTGGGATGTATTATTACGCCATTTCCTATTACGGTTTTTTTGCCTATATACGAAAACGCGCCTATTGTAACGTTTTTGCCTATGCGTCCGCTTTTTTCTATGCGGGCGTCCGGGCTTATTTGCGGATTTGGCTTGGGCTGCGGATAAAGGATTGATAGCGCCTTTGCAAAGGCAAATCTGGGATTATCTACTATTATGGCGTTATTAAAAGAAGCTGAGTTGAAAAAATTTTCGGTAAGTATAACCGCCCCTATTTTTTGAGCGGAATCTTTTTTTTTTAATATTTTTTTATCCGTCAAAAATGTGATGTCATTTTCGCCGGCATTTATAAAGGAAGCCGCCTTTGTTACTATTTTTTCGCCTTCTCCCTTTAATTTTCCGCCTATTTTTTCGGCTATTTCCATTAGTTTTATTTGCATAACTTATAACCGGCAGTTTTTCTTATTGTTTATAAGGGTTTGTAAAACAGACGCTAATTAATCTGTTTTTATTTGCTTTATGTTTTAATGGGTATGATGAGATTTTTTTACGCCCTAATGTAATCAGAGACGTTTATAATGGAGGTAGAGACTTTGCAATGCAAAGTCTCTACGCCGCAATCTTGCGTTTTAATTAAAATGTATATTGTTATAATAAAGGGTTTCGGCTTGTTATTTTAAAGCGTCATACCCTTTTACGACTTTATCCGTTATATCTATGCCTGTAGAATATAATACTCCGCCCTGAACTTTTTCAACTATTAAGGAGTAGCCTTCTTTTTTGCCTATCTCTTCTATAACTTTAAGGATATTTTGTTGTATTTCTACCATCAGCGTTTGATATAACTTGCCGGTATCTTCGTTATATTTTTTTTGCAATTCTTTGAATTTAATAACTTTTTCGCTTAATTTGCTTTCTTTTTCTTTTCGCTTTTCTCCGGAAAGAACGGCGCTTTCTTTATCAAAAGCATCTTTCATTTTTTTTAGTTCCGCGCTTTGTTTTTCAAGTTCTGCTCGCATTGTTTCCGCTTCTTTATTAAGCTGTTCGGTCGCCGCTTTTCCTTTTTCGGAGCTTCCTACTATTTTTTGAAAATCCACTATGGCTATTTTAGTGGCATCCGCCGCGTACGCGGCAAGAGTAAATATAAAAAAAGAACCTATTATTAAAAAAAATAACTTTAAACTTTTAAACATTTTTCCTCCAAAATGAAATTGTTTGTAATGATTTAATTTGCCTATTAACTTATAAAAACTTTTGCATAATCTTTTTTTTTGCCTGTTTTACAGGTTAAAATGCGGAGCCTATTGTAAACTCCCATCTGCCTCCGCTTTCTCCTTCCTCTTTATCGAGTATATGCCCGTATTCTACTCTGATTGGTCCTAACGGGGAAACCCATCTTATTCCTCCGCCTACGCTTTCTCTTAAAGAGCTGAATTCTATATCCTGCTCGTCGTCATATACGTTTCCCATATCAAAAAATACTACTCCTGTCATTCCCGCTTTTTCAAATATTGGAAATACGGCTTCAAGGTTTAACTGAACAAATTTATTTCCTCCTTTGTAGCTTGTTATGCCGTTCTGATTTATTTCTTTGGGGCTTAAATCTTCCCAATAAAAACCGCGTAAGGAATTGATGCCTCCGAGATAAAAACGCTCGTAAGTAGGAAGCAGTCCGTTTGAATTTGAGGTTACAAACCCGAATTTTCCATGTATTACTCCGGTTATTTTAAAGAGAAGCGGATAATACCAGCTTGTTTCGCCTCTTACCTTTGTAAAAGCAATGTCGTCTGCTCCTATTCCCGCATATTGAACCGATATGCCATGAGTAGAGCCTTTGGTAGGATTAAAGCGTCTGTTTCTGGAATCGTAACGCAACCCTACGGTAATGCTGCTTTCGATATTGCTTCCGGTCATATCTTTTATGTCGTCCGTAGCGTCGTCTTCTGTATTGGAGATTTCAATATCTTCAAAAAGATAGGAAAAATATGCTCTGGTATTTTTAAAAACAGGATAACCGAATTCAAATTCAACTCCTCTGTCAACTTTATCATAGCTGTCGTAATCGGTTTCCCAATTAAAAAGCCCTAATCTGCCGGATAGCGGGATATCGAACATCCATGGTTCCGTAAAACTAAAATCGTATCTTGTAGTAGATGAACCTGTATTAATTTTTAAAGATATTTCCTGTCCTTTTCCCAAAAAGTTTCTCTGGGTAATAGATGCTACTCCGTATAATTTGTCTAAACTGCTGTAACCGCCTCCGAAACTAAAGTTTCCCGTAGGTTTTTCGCTTACGTTTACCGCAAGCCCCATTGTATCGGGGCTGTCCCCTTCTAATGGATTTACCTGAACGTTTTCAAAAAAATCCAATCTGTTTAAATTGCCGACGCTTTTTTTAATATCGGAGCCGCTGTAAAGCTCTTTTTCTTTTACCTCTAACTCTCTGCGGATAACTTTATCTCTGGTTTTTGTATTGCCGCTTATTTCTATTCTGTCAAAATAGACTTGAGGTCCTTTTGTAACATTGTATTTTACGTCTATTGTTTTATCCGCCATATTCTGATTTGTAAGCGGAACTATGTTTGCATGAGCATACCCTTCATCCGAATATATGTCTGTTAAAAGGAGTATGTCTTCTCGTAATATTTCTTTGTTGAAATATTCCTCTTTTTTTATTTTTATGCTTTTTTCAAGTTTCTCTTTTTTAATAA
>JAOZTP010000179.1 GCA_029939135.1 Desulfobacterales bacterium | reverse complement strand
TTTTTTAATCCTCGAAATATTATATATATTCCTGCGGTTAAAAAATCTTTTCGCCTTGCAAACAAACTAACTAACTACTTTGTTATCCGTCGAAATTAATCATCCTTTTTTGCAATTAAAAATCCCAAGAGGCAAGCAAGAAGCGAAGCAAACAAACGCAAACATCTCCTACTTTGTTTAATCATTTTTTTTCTGATTAAAAACTGTTATTGGGCAAATCAACGAACAAACTATTTTATTATTATGTTTTGTAATTAAAAATTTATTTAATAATGGACGTTTCCGTATTATTTCCTTTATCTTTTTATAATCATTCTTTTTTACGTTTGATTATCATTAATTACGGACGTTTTTTTCAAGTTTTAGATTTGCGGCTATTTTATCGCTTATTTTATTTACAAATTGCTCGAATTGATTTTCCGAAAGCTCTTTTGTATCGGAAGGAATTAATTTGTCATTGTCCGGTTTTACAAAAATAGGGGCGTTGCATAATTCCGGCTTGGGGGTTATTTCAAACTCTTTTTCAAAATTGTTTTGAAAATATTTATCCGTAAAGTTAGAAAATTTCAAAGCATGAGCCGTAGAGTCTATTATTGCGGTTTCGGTTTCGTTTACTATTTTTTCTTTTTTTGCTTTAACAAGCCCCGCAAGCGTTTCGCCGCCATGCGTGCATGCTATATGTCCATTTTGGTTTGCTATAAGTTGCCAATCTATAATTTCTTGCTCTGTTGTTTGAACAAAAAATACTTTTTGTTTGCCTGCAAGTTTATTATAAAGCGTTTCAAGATGTATGACTCTCGGCATAGATACCGGATTTCCTATCATTGCGGCTTGCGCTACGCTTGCTTTTGCTTTTAAAGGTATAAACTTGCGTTTTGCGGGGTCGGCTTCCGAATAATATCTATATACTGGGTCTGCATGTTCGGATTGAACTCCTATTATTTTAGGAAGATTATCAATTATTCTGGCTTCGTAAAATTTTATAAAGCCGTTCATTATAGCGGTAATATTTCCGGCGTTTCCTATAGGAATTAGAATAACTTTATCTTTTAGGTTGTATTCAAATTCTTGCGCTATTTCATAAGCGTAGGATTCTTGCCCGAGTATTCTCCAAGCATTTTTGGAATTAAGCAGAGCTACGTTATAATTTTTTGATAGATTTTCCACTATTTTCATGCAGTCGTCAAATAATCCGGGTATTTCAAATACTTTTGCTCCGCTTCCCAATGGCTGCAAAAGCTGTTGCGGAGTTACTTTTTTATACGGAAGCAAAACCGCCGATTTTACGACGTCTCCTATATAAGAAGCGTATAATGCCGCGGCTGCGGATGTATCTCCGGTAGATGCGCATATTGCAAGTATGTTTTTAAATTTCCCTTTTTTTATAAGAAAATTTATATAACTGAAAGCGCTTGCCATTCCTCTGTCTTTAAAGGAAGCGCTTGGGTTTTGCCCGTCGTTTTTAAAGAAAAAACGCATGCCGGATAGATTTTGCATGTATGAGTTTGCTTCTATTGCCGGAGTATGCCCTTCTCCGAGATATATTATGGAATCTAACGGAAGCGCTGACCCGATAAACTCATAGTATCGATATATTCCTTTAAGAGAATTTATATTAAGCATTTTTCTATAATCGAATATGTCGCGCCATAAAGCGGACGGGATTTTTTTTAGTCTACTAAAATTTTCGTCGTATATCAGCAGAACTTCTCCGCATTTAGGGCAGGTATAAAAGAGTTTTTCCGTATTATATACGCTTTGGCAGTTTAAGCATCTAAAAACTAATTTTCCTTCCGGTTTCGGTATAAGATAGTCTTTTATTTTTTCTGGAAAGTTTGCGACGTTCATTTTTTATTCTTTTTATTTCAATTATATCTATATGTTTAAACTTTTATTAATTCTTGAGCTTATATAAAATCAAGCAATTTTTTACGGGAACTATTTCATATTGTCAAGGAGGAAAGGGGGAGAAGAAGGATAGGGGAATGAAATTTTAATTCTCGAAATTAATCATTATGTTTTTTGCAAAGCAACTAAAAATTGTTATCCGCCGGATACTTGAACAAACTACTTTGTTATAACAAAATGTTATCATTTAATTAAGGGATTTCTCATAGCTGCGCTCGTTGAAATGACAGGGCAAAAATTAAAAGCCTGTCATTTCGAACCGAAGGGAGAAATTCCTTAATTTTTTCGGATAATCATCCTTTTTTCGATTAATTTTTTTAAGTTTTCTATAGCATATTCAATCAATTGAAACTATAAAAAAGTATTGACACAGTCTTACCTTCTAATGTTTAAATATTTTCGTTAATCTTTAATATAGAACAATTCAAATTTATTAAAATAACCGGAAATCATCAATGACTATTCAAGAATCAAAGAGCGTTGACATAGAAAAGATAAAAAATCATTGGATTGATACTTCTAATGATGATTTTAATACTATGGAAAAGCTTTTTAAAGCGAAATCATATAATTGGGCTTTATTTGTCGGACATATTTCGGTAGAAAAAATACTCAAGCCGAATTATGTAAAATCGAATTGTCTGATGGATATTCCGATTATTTAGACGTAATTACATCATTTAATATTAACGCAAGATATGACGATTACAAACAAGAATTTTATAATCGTTGCACTAAAGAATATACAGAGGTTTGGATTAATAGAATAAAGGAGTTGCGTAAATGGATCGAAAAAATGCTTTAAAGATTGCCAAACGTTACGCTTCTATAGTCAAGACAAATTTTGATTGTAAGAATGTATTTCTTTTTGGTTCATACATAACAGGCAAATACCATGACGAAAGCGATATTGATATAGCCGTAATTCTTAATGAGTATGATAACTTATTAGATACTCAATTGGAATTAATGAGATTAAGACGTAAAATAGATAGTAGAATTGAACCGCATCCATTTCGAGAAAAAGACTTTAACCAAACAAACCCTGTAGCGTATGAAATATTAAAGTATGGGCAAAGAATAGAATAGAATATTTATATATTATCAATCCAATCCTTTTTCGTTAATAAAATCGGAGTCCGAAACATTTTTTTATCAATCCTTTCAAAATTTCCGCAAGTTAAATAAATAGATTATGTAGGTTGGGTTTAGAGTAGCTCAACCCAACAATATTAAAATTGTTATCCGCCGCTATAATTATC
>JAOZTP010000063.1 GCA_029939135.1 Desulfobacterales bacterium | reverse complement strand
GTATCCGAGCCATATCGGCATACAATTTATAGATTTCGATAAAAGAAAAACAGATTCCTCGTTAGATATTAACAGGATAAGGGGAAGACTTACAGACATAACCGGAGCTGAAATGCTTATAAAAGAGGAACAGGACGGACCTCCTACGGGCGATCCCGTAAATATAGAAATCTCCGGCAATAACATGGAAACATTAAAAAATATATCAAAACAGATACGTGAAATTTTAAAAAAGAATCAATTTATAGAAGATATAAGAGACGATTATATAGACAGCATACCGTCTTTAAAAATAAGGATAGACAGAGAAAAGGCGGCGGCTATCGGTATGAATACAGGAGACATAGGGTATGCTTTAAAGGTTGCGTATAACGGGCTTGAAGTGTCCACATATCGAGAAGATGGAGAAGATTATGATATAACCGTTCGATTTTCTAAAGAGGAAAGAGGCAAGTTGATTGTTTTAAATAACCTGCTTTTACCCTCTCCGAGCGGCGATTTAATTCCTTTGACCAGTCTTGCAAAAATAGATTTTGAAGGCTCGCTCGGCGATATACACAGAATAGATCAAAAAAGAGTGGTTACAATAAAAGGGAATGTAGATACAAATAAAATACCCGCCGCCGTAGTAAGAAAACAGGTTAAAAAAGAGCTTCAAAATTTTTCAATTCCAAAAGGATATACAATACAGTTTACAGGCGAAGAAGAGGAACAGATAGAATCTCAAAAATTTTTATCAAAAGCTTTTGTTATAGGAATATTTTTAATATTTTTAATATTGGTTACCATATTTAATTCCGTTATCCAGCCCTTAATTATTATGACATCCGTCGTATTATCTTTGGGAGGGGTATTTTTAGGGTTAACCGTTATAGGTTCTCCTTTTGGAATTATTATGACAAGCGTAGGAGTTATATCTCTTGCGGGAGTCGTAGTTAATAACGCTATAGTTTTAATAGACTATACAAATAAACTGCGAAAAACCATGTCTCTTAAAAAAGCGGTGATTTTTGGAGGAGCCACCAGATTAAGACCTGTTTTATTAACGGCGGTAACAACCATTTTAGGGCTTATACCTATGGTTACGGGCGTATCCTTTGATTTTCATAAATTTGCCTTTGCTTTTGCAAGCCAATCCACCCAGTATTGGAGAACCATAGCAATAGTAATAATATTCGGACTTATAATAGCTACTTTTTTAACCTTGATAGTCGTGCCGATTTTGTATTCATATATTGAAGATACTAAAAGCAAGTTCGGTATTGTTAAGAGTAAAGAAAGCTTTTAAAAAAAGCCTGTTTAAAGCGAAAAGGCGTTCAGCTGCAATTTTCTTGTTTTTATCCGGCGGAAGCGCCAGACTGATAAAAAAGAAATCTGTTAATTCTATCTGTTAAGTTCGTCGGAAGATACGCTTACCGGAACCCCTTCATAAGGCGTTTTTCTGGTAGTTCTTCGCACCTGCACTTCCCGCATGGTTTTCAGCACATCAATGCTATTTTTCAATCCTCTGATATGCCTTGCCATTGTTAGAGAGATTCCGGCTATTTGAGCCAGAGCCTGAACAAAATTGACGTCTCCGAGAGTGAATTCCCATGGCTCTATTGTATAGACGCGGAGGACGCCTATTAAATTGCCGCTGACTATAATGGGAACGGATAGCAGCGAGGTAATTTCTTCTTTACGCGCCTCTTTGGGATACTGAATTCTCGGATCGTTCAAAACGTCATAGATTGCTAAAACCTCCCCCTGTCTTAAGGATTCGGTTAGCTCCGGCAGAACTTTTAATGGTCCTTTATTTATATATTCGTCGCTCAGTCCTGATGAAGCGCCTATTACCAGCTGTTCTTTTTTACGATCGAATAAAAATAAAGCGCAGCCTTTTACCTCCAGAGTCGTTTTAATGCCTTCTACCGTCATTATGGCAATTTCTTCAGGGTCTTTGGAGTGAGAAATTGCTTTGGTAACCTTAAGCAATGTTTCATAGTTCATAAGTTGCTTTTTCATAATTATTTTCCTTTTATTGTTTTCCGCCTTAATATTTTTTTTCCGCCAGATAAAAACAAGAAAATTGCAAATACTGTTATAAACTGCTTAATAAAAGATGATTAATGGGTTATAAATACGCAAAGAATGTTGGTTGATTGGTTAAAACTTTTTTACTGTTTAAAGGTATCATAAATTAAAACAGAGTTAAATGGCAAGAACTATTTTTTATGGAAAAACTTTTTTTTGTTTGATTTGAGCGGAGGATAAGGCTTTACTTTTAATTGCAAGCTTTAATTCTCGATGATGTTTTTATAAGCTTCCAAGCGGGTTATAATGCCTGCCGTTGCAGAATGCTCGTCCAATTCGAGTATAAGGTATGGTTTGTTTTTCATTATGTTTTTATAGAAATGTTCTATAAAGGAATCCGGACCGCAGCTGAAATTTGTAAGGTGTATGCCGAAGAAGTTTTGATTTTTTTTTATGTATTCCGCGGTTTTTAAGATTTTTACGCCGAGTCCCCAATACATAAAAGAGAAATCGGATTCGTTTGATCTGGACGTATCTATAAAATCCATAGGAATGGCATTGATTCCTGTTTTGGCAAGGTTTTTGCCTATTTTTAGGTTTAAGTTTTCGTCGTAAAGGTTGTATGGTCTGCCTGTTACGATTACTATGGGCTTGTTTTTGTTTCGGAATTTAATGCGGTTTGCGCCTATTTGATGCAATTCGCGTATGAAATCGTTTTGTATCTCTATGGCATGGTAAAGGGCTTTTTTTATGTCGGATTTGCTTTTCTTGAGTTTGTTTCCGATTTGTTTATGAAGTTGGCGGGCAAGTATGTCCGGGCTGTATTTGAGATGAACAACAGGATCTAATATTGTAGAGGATTTATCCATTTTTATTATGGTTTTTGCTATGTAGGAATTGCTTTGAACCATAGGGCAGTATAACCCGCCGTTTGTCTCTTTTGATATGGGCATATCTATCATTGAGGGGATGAATATGTATTGTGTGTTGTTTGCAAGAAATTTGAGATGCCCGAGAGAGTTTTTTATGGGGTAGCAGCTTTCAAACGAGGCTACGGATATGCCGAGTTTGGATATTTCGGTATTGGTTGGCGGAGTTAATACAAGTCGGCATCCGAGTTTATCGAAGAATTGCGCCCATAATACTGATGTTTGCAAGGTATATAATGTTCTTTGCATTCCTATAGTAGGTCGTTTTTTTACACTTGTTATCGGTCTGTTTTTTAATTCTTCGTAAAAACCCCGCATGTACTTGAGCCATGTTTTTTCCCAAACCAAAAAGAGGTTTTCGGTTTCGGTTTTGTTTGTTTGCAAGCGTTCGTAACGTCCGCATTCTCCCCCCCATATGTTTTTGCGTCCGTCGAAGTCGTATATTTTAAGCTTGCACTTATTATGGCAGCGCTTATCTGCCGTGCATGTTTTTTCGGTATGTTGCATTTTATCTTTTATGGCGCTTTCAAGTCCTCTGAAATTCGATTTTTTTTGAGAGCCCATTTTTTCAAAAACGCTTAACGCTGCTCCGTAAGCGCCCAGAACTTCTCTGTGTTCGGGGAGTAGTATTTTTCGTTTTATTATTTTTTCAAAGGCGGCTACCACCCCTTTGTTTAGAGATGGACCGCCCAAAAACATAACCTTTTTTCCTATTTTTTTTTTCCCTACCACTCTGTTTAGATAGTTATGAACCACGGCGTAACATAAACCTGCTATAAGATCTTTTATGGACGCGGATTTTTGGTGATAATATACAAGATCGGATTCCATAAATACGGTGCATCTTTCGGCAAGCTTTACGGGATTGTTTGATTCAAGAGCTATTTCTTGAAATTGATTTATGATGTTTATGTCGTATTTATTTGCCAGTTCCTCTAAAAAACTTCCGGTTCCTGCAGCGCATACTTTATTCATGTCAAAATCCAACGGAGAGGAGTTTGCTATTGAGATGTATTTTGAATCTTGCCCGCCTATTTCAAAGATTGTGTCTATATTGGGCTCTATTTGAACGGCTCCTTTTGCATGGGCTGTTATTTCGTCTATTATAATATCCGCATTTAAAAAATTTCCCACTACGTTTCTGCCTGAGCCTGTGGTAGCTATTCCGGCTATATTTATTCGGTCTTTTAGGTTGTCTGCAATATCTTTTAGAAGTTTTTGAGTAACATCTATGGGGCGTCCGAGCGTTTGAACGTAGTTTTTGCGGATGATTCTTTTTTGCTTGTCTATTACGGCATATTTTGTAGTTGTAGAGCCTATGTCTATTCCGATATGGACGTCTGTTTTTTCTTTTAATTCGATTTTTATATCATTACTTTTTGGAAACTCGGTATATTCTATCTCCAACTTATCGGTTGTCGCTATGGAAAGGGTTTTTTTTTTGTTTAATAGTTTGATGTTTTTTATGTCAAAAGGTTTTTTATTTTCGGCTTCCAATGAATATAAAGCCGCTCCTATTGCGCCTATAGAGGTTGAATGCGGCGGGATTATAATTTTATTAAATGTTTGTTCAAAGGCTTTTATTTGTAGGCTATTATAAGATAAGCCGCCTATAAGGATTATGGGGTAAAGAGCTTTTCTGTTTCCTATTATGGAGCTTATATAGTTTCTGGCGTTTCCTATGTGAAGCCCATAGATTATGTTTTTTAGACTTTCTCCTTTGTTTTGCAAGTGTATCATATCCGATTTTGTAAATACGGTGCATCTGCATGCCACGTTTGCCGGAGTTTCGCTTTGGGAGCCGATTTTGATAAAATCGGTTAATACCTGCGAAATATCTATTGAGGACATATCGGTTTTATTATCTTCGTATAAAGAGCCGGATAGTCTTTGAGCTTGTTGATCTATAAATGAGCCTGTGCCTGAAGCGCATGGTCCGTTTACCGCAAAATGTTCTAAGTCCCATTCTTTATTAAAACGGTTTATCTGAAAAAATCCGGCGTCTTGTCCGCCCATGCTTATTATTGTTTTAACGTCAGGGCATATATGACATGCGCCTACTACTTGGCATATTGTGTCTATTTCGTAGAATGCGTCTATTTTTTCGCTTATTTGGCCGCCGTAATTACCTGTAAACGCTATTGATTCTATTTTATCGGAGTTGAATTTATTATAGAGGGTTTTTATTATTTCGGTTGTTTTTTCTTCGATTTTACCTGCATGTCTTATGTATGGATGTTCATAGATTATTTTTTTTTTATTGTTTATAAGTATGCAGTTTATGCTTACGGAACCTATGTCTATGCCTATATAATATTTTTCGAGCGTCATTTTAATTTGTTTAAATTTTTTGCGGATAACAAAGCGGTTTGCCGGTTTGCGGCGTTAAAATAATGCTGCAAAAGCAAGAGGTTGTTCATTTCGAGCGAACCGATAAATCGCTATAGATAAGAGTTGTTACGCAAATAAATTTTGAACCTCTCCTTTTGTAATTTATTCATAATATAGTCGCTAAAGTTTTTTTATATTGAGATTAAAGCGGGTTGCATAACAGAGAAAACGGGCGAAAGAGGAGGTTATTCAGCCCACTTTTTTATTCTATAGCTTTCCTGTATTTGTCTATTTTTATTACATATATTATTGCCGAGCATATAGAGAAAAAAGCCGCTCCGAAACATAGGGTTTTTACAAGAAGTATTTTCGGATAAAGAGCCACGGAAGCTATTGTGGCAATTTGGAAGGCTATCATTATTTTGCCGAACGGATGCGCCACAGCCTGATATTTTTTTTCGGATACAAATATATAAAAAGACCATACTATTAGTACTATTATATCTCTTCCCACCAGTATTATCGTAATCGGCAGAGGCAAATTATAGCTTATTGATACCATTATTATGGATGTATCAAGAAAGATTTTGTCTGCAATAGGGTCTAACAGGGTTCCCAAAGTCGATTTTTTGCCGAAATTTTTTGCAATAAAACCGTCTAACCAATCTGTAGCCGCCACTATGATTAAGATTATTTTCATCCATTCGTTTAGATGAGGCGCCTCTTTAACATAATATATGCAGGCGGCAAAAATCGGGGTTAGAAGTATTCTTGTTAATGTTAGAATATGAGCGATTATGTTATATATTGCCATTTTTATATTATATATTTTCCCGCTGTTTAAATTTTGCCGGATAACTTTTTATTGTGTCCATTTTCTGCGTTATACTCAAACTTTAATTCTCGAACCGAATTAGTATTTCTGCGGTTAAAATTTTCGCATGTCCAAACCGCTTTGTTATCCGGTTGAATTTCCTTTTATATTTTTTTGCTTCTCCGCTTTGTTTATTTGGGAATAGAACTTCTTATTGTATTTAAACTTATTTACGGTTTTTTTATTATATTAACTTTTAAAGTATCCGCTTTGATTTTATCAATACCGATTTCAAACGTATTAAAATCTATTAGCATAAGAGCGTCCGCAAGGTTTTGAGCGTTTCCTTGAAATAATGTTGAAAATTCTCTTTTACTTGGCGTCATTTCCGTTATTACGGCTTGTCGGATATTTTTAATGCCGTTTAGTTTTTTATCGAATTGAACAAAATAGTATAGGTTTTTGTAGCCTGCCGAAGATATGTTTTGATCGTATTCTTGGCTTGCGTTCGTTTCGCCTGTTTCGAGCGAAGCGGAAGAGGTTTTTATGCTATTGCGTATTTCGACTATTATTTTTATTTTTGCAAGGCTGCCCTCTTTTGTTTCCGTAATATTAAGTTTTTTTAACAAGTTATAAGACAACACATCTATTGAGGTTGTAACCGTGTAATACTTGCCGTAAGAGGTTTCGTATAAAATTTTATAGCTTTTAACGAATTGTTCAGGGTTATTATAAATTTTTTCTTTTAAAGCTTCGGTTTCGTATATGCCGTTTTTTTCGGACATGATTTTGTATAACGCCTGTTTTACCGCTTTGGCTTGGCATTCTTTTATGGCGGCTTCTCTTGCGTTGAATAGATTGTTATCTTGTATTTCAACGCTTGCGCTTGATTCAAGAACCGTTACTTGTTGTTTATCCGCCGCATACGAGGAAGAAGCAAAGCCGTATCCGATTAAAAATAAAAGGAATATAAATATTGTCGCTTTTTTAAAAGAATATTTTTTTCTCTTCATAGTTTTTATAATTCGGTTTAAAATGCCTTATAATAAGGCGTTTTGTTTATTTTCGTATAACGCCTAAAAGGGGGAGCTATGCAACACTATTTTTAAGATTTTCTTAACATAGAATAATCGGCTATAAGATTTAAAATCTTCTTTGTATCCGAGTCTTTAAATATTTCAAGCGTTTTTTTTGCAATTTCTATATGTTCTTCGGCTTTGTTTCGAGTATAATCGATTCCTTTATATTTATGAAGCAGCTTAAGGAGCATATTAAAATTTTTTTCGCTGAAATTCTTATTTGCAATTATGGTTTCTATTTTTTTTTTATCTTCCGGCTCCGCCGCATTTAAAGCATAGATAAGCGGAAGGGTTAGCTTGCCTTCTTTTAAATCGGTTCCTATCTCTTTGCCTAACACGGACGTGTCTGACGTATAATCCAAAAGATCGTCCGCCATTTGAAATGCCATGCCTATGTTGTATCCGTATTTTGCTATGCTGTCGGTTTTTTCCTGTTCGGCGTCGGATATTATCGCCCCTATTTTGCATGCTCCTTCTATTAATACCGCTGTTTTACACTTTATAATAAAGATATAATCTTTTTCCGAAAGGGTTATGTCTCTTTGTCTTTTAAGCTGTTCTATTTCCCCTTTTGCCATATTTTCCATAATACCCGCCATTACGGATATTGCCTCGCTTTTTTTCATCAAAGCGGCTACGGATAATGATCTTGCCAGTAAAAAATCTCCGGTTAAGATTGCGGTTCTGGTATTCCAGACTTTATTTGCCACTTTTTTTTTTCTTCTTATTAAAGCGCCGTCTATTATATCGTCGTGCATAAGGGTGGCGGTATGGAGATATTCAAAAATAATGGAGAACAGATCGTCATTTTTTCCTTTATATCCACAAAGTTTTGCCGAAAGTATCATTAAAAGGGGTCTGAGTCTTTTCCCGCCCGAGAATATAATATATTTTGCAGCGTCCGCCACTATTCCTTTTTCGTTTTTCAGATTTCTTTCTATTGCCTTTTCTATTCTTGCTATATCCTGTTTTGCCAGTTTTAAAATGCGGCTTTTTATATTATTTTTCATAATCATTTTTTTGCGTTTAATTTTAGTTGCGGGCGTTTTCTATGATTTTTTTTTACATCCTTCAACTTATTTAATCCTTTATAAAAATCAGTTGAAGTTTTTAGTATCATATTATAAATAAAGCAATATTTTTTATAAATTTTTTTTTACCAACTTTCTATCTATTCAAAAAAAAATTTTCAAAGGACTTTAATTGATTTGTTTGAATTTTAATATTTATAAAAAAGGGGAAAAATAATGCGTATAGGCTTTGTAGGATGGCGAGGCATGGTAGGCTCGGTTTTACTCGGCAGAATGATAGAAGAGGGTGATTTTAAAGGGATCGAGCCTGTTTTTTTTAGCTCCTCTAACGCCGGCGATAAAAGCCCTGATATAAAAGGGGCGGATCCTTTATTGCAGGATGCCTTTGATGTAAAAAGGTTGGCGGACTTAAAGGTTATAGTAAGCTGTTTTGGCGGAGATTATACAAAAAAAGTTTATAAGGAGCTTAGAATTTCCGGATGGAAAGGATACTGGATAGACGCCGCATCCGCTTTGCGTTTGGACAAGGAAAGCATTATAGTTTTAGACCCTGTAAACAGAAGGGTTATAGATAATGGGCTTGAAAGCGGAATAAAAACATTTGTAGGCGGCAACTGCACAGTAAGTCTTATGTTGATGGCGCTGTCCGGCTTGTTTGCGTCCGGCTATATAGAATGGTTATCTACTATGACTTATCAATCGGCTTCCGGAGCGGGAGCGAAAAACATGACGGAATTGATTAAGCAGACCGGTTTTTTGGGTAAATCTGCAGAGCCGATATTAAATAATCCGGCGACTACGGCAATAGAGTTGGACAGATTAATATCCGAGAAGATCAGAAGCAAAGATTTTCCGATTGAAAATTTCGGCGCCCCTTTGGCATGCAGCCTTATCCCTTGGATAGATTCCGAAATGGAATCCGGGCAGACAAGAGAGGAATGGAAAGGATTTGTAGAGGCTAATAAGATTTTAGAGGCAAGCCCGCCTATTCCTATAGACGGGATATGCGTAAGAGTAGGGGTTATGCGTTGTCATAGTCAGGCGGTAACGATTAAGCTTAAGAAGGATGTTCCTATAGCAGATATTGTCGAGATAATAAAAAACGGAAATAATTGGGTAAAAATAGCGTCTAACGACAAAGTTTCCACCTTGGCGGAGCTTACTCCCGCGGCGGTAAGCGGCAAGCTTATTATTCCTATAGGCAGAATAAGAAAAATGAGCATAGGGGATAAATATTTAACCGCTTTTACCGTAGGGGATCAATTATTGTGGGGGGCTGCGGAGCCGTTAAGAAGGGCGTTAAAGATTATAATTGAGCATATAAGCGGATAAGATTTTTATATTTTTTATAAAGTCGAGTTAATATGGCAACGGATAAAAATAATAAAGTTATTACTTCGGACAAAGAGCCAAAAGGGCATGATTCGCTTGAAAAATAGGATATAAATAACAAATTTATAACTTATATTAAAAATAATATTTTTTTACTCTTTTGGAATATTTTAATATTTTTAGGCGGATTGGTATTTTTATTCTATTTTCTGCATATAGGTTATTTTCCGGAATTAGGACTTGACGACGCTTTATTGTTATTTCCTGCAAGCATAATAGTGGCGGCGCTTTTTGTTGTTTTTCTATTACTTTACCTTTTTTGTCCATGCTTTATATGGAATGCCGCCATTTCGGAAATTGATTATATAAAAGAATTACCTTATGATAAAAAAAAGAAACATATGTATCTTTTTTTATGGATTCCCAGTGCAATATTTGTTCTTTCTTTACACTTTTTATATTTTTTCCCTCTTTTTCCCTTTTTAAACTCTTTCCGGCTTGCTGTTATTGTTTTTATTTTAATATCAGTTTGTTATTTTGTCGTTTTATATTGTTGTCGGGTTGAAAAAATAGGAAAAAAACGAAACAAGCCGTTTTTTTCTTTATTAGCCTGTTTGCTTTTCGGAGAATTCTTTTTTTTTATAGGGCGGATATATTTTTATAGATTAATTAGTAAAGGAGATTCAGTTCATTATAGTAGTATGGAACTGTCAATAATCTCCGGTTTATTACTATTATCATTAGTTAGCTCAAATTTTATTGTTTTATTTCCGCCTGAAAAAACAAATAAAATTTTATGGAAAATATTGATTCCTATTGTTATATAGCAATGATTACAGGCATCTTAAGTTTTGTTCCGAAACTTGCCGTTTCAAAGCTAAAGTTAGGAAATATAGAAAACGCAACGCTTTTTGTTAATGAGGAAGGGTGTAAGATTCTCAGATTTTATGATTTGCCGATATTAGAGAATAAAAAGGATAATTTTTGTTCCAATAAAGATAAGGTTAATATTCTTTTACGGATAGGGAAAAATTTTTATATAGAGGGGATGAATGAAGAGAATAGAAGCGTTAGATTTACATTGCCGAAAAAGATATAATGTCTTGGTCGTCTCCTATTGCCGAAAAATAAAATTTTAATTATTAAAGTTGGTTAAGTATAAAAAATAATTATTGCGAGGTTGCGGGCGTTGTGCCGCCACGCAAAAATTTTTTTAACGCATAAAACGGGCAAATCGCAAAGCCTTAAACGGAGGAATTATTTATAATATGGTTATGAGACGTTCGGATAAAGAGATAAAGGATAGGGAAACGATTGATAAAATTATTGATAAAGCCGAAGTATGCAGGCTTGGATTGGCAAAGGATAATATGCCGTATATTGTTCCTTTATCTTTCGGTTATGACGGAGAGTATATATATTTTCATTCCGCAAAAAAAGGGCGTAAAATAGATTTTATCGAATCTAATAATTTTGTATGTTTTGAGTTGGAGGATTCGGTAAAGATAGCGCCGGATGACAATAACCCATGCAAATGGGGTTTTGATTTTAAAAGCGTTATAGGCTACGGATTAATCGAAGAGATTAAGGATCAGGATAAAAAGGTTAAGGCGCTTGATAAGATAATGCTTCATTATTCAGATAAAAACCAAAGTTTTAATTATAATAATACATCTTTAATCAGGGTTTGGCGGATAAGAATTAAAAGTATAACAGGCAAGGGGACTAAAGATAATTAGGCAAGGATATTTGCATATTAGTGTTGACATCATTTGATACATTGATTAT
>JAOZTP010000003.1 GCA_029939135.1 Desulfobacterales bacterium | reverse complement strand
ACATAAAGGATATTTACCTTTTATAATAATAAAAAGAGTTCTTTTATAATTAATATCCATAAGAAGAATTATTCTATCCGATATTCCGTAATTTAATATATAAGCATTATATAAAGCAAAAATATCAACGTCTATAACCGTAGGCTCAACCGATATTTTTTTTAAAAGCAGAATATAAGAATCTACAATATCCTTTTTTGCCGCAACAATCAGAGCCTCTTTTGCTTTCCCTTTGTTATCGCCTGTTTCTAACATATTAAAATCAAAATAAGCCTCTTTTAAATCAAAAGGAATATGCTTTTGCGCTTCCGCAAATACCCGCTTTTTCAAATCAGTATCCAAAGGGTTTTCTATTAATACTTTTTTAAAGCTTACAAAAAATCCCCCCAAACTTAACGCCGCTTTTTTAGGTTTGAAATTATTATCGGAAAACCCTTTTTTTATCAGATAAGCCAAACGCGTCGGCTCCGTTATAACTCCTTTTCTATCTATAAGTTCCGGCTCTATTTCAAAAAAAAGAATTTTTTTAAGACTAAAGCCTTTTCTGCTTTTTGCAAGCTGGCAAACGACTATTTGTCTATCTCCTATATAAAAGCCGTTATATAATCTCCCATTTAAAATATTAAAAGTCATGCTTTAAAACCATTATATGTTCACCTTTAAAAAACGCTTAAGCCCTTTATTATAAAAATATTATAAAATAATTGAGAAACAAGGATCAGAAGCAAAAATCGGAACCGTTAAGAACGCAGAAAAAATTTTCAAGAAAGTAAAAAGAGAAGCAAAGCCTTTGAAGATGGAAAAAGAATTATTATAAATAATATTAGGATATAACCGGTTATATCCTATACAAAAAATTTATTTTTAATGATCGCCATTGCTATGATTATCGGACGATTCTTTTGCGGCTTTTACAATGCAGTATGTTAAACCCGCTCCGACTATTCCCAAAGCATACCATAAACCGCCCATGAACACTATATGAGACATATCCCAAACCCATTCAAAACAAAATGGAAACATATTGTTTATCCCTTCTAAAAAAAGATTAATCTATTGGATTTAATTCGCTTTCCTGTGGAAATATAGGTAAATATCTGTATGCAAAAGATATAAAAATAGCGCCAAAAGCAACAGGTAAAATTGTAGTCGCCACCTCTTGCCAGCTTGGGTAATACATAAACCAGTCTTCAAATGTCATTACCGGCGCCGCCATAGTTTGCATCACCATAACCCATCTGTTTATACAAACTCCGATAACCGCAAGAATTATTGCCGTCATAAATAATCTCTTATTTTTGCGCCCTTTGGAGCTTATAAGTATTACGGCGGGAATAATGCCGCATACGAATATTTCGACAATTAATATCCATATTCCGTAAAAAGGATTATTGGAATAAAAATCGATTAAAGAAAATCCTTGTTTCGGAAGAGTATATGCCGCCCAATACCATGTGTCGAATATTTTCGCTATAATGTATGTACCGAGCATCCAACCGGATATTTTGGCAAGAAGATCTATAACATTATCTTTTACCAACTTTTTCTTCGCTATTTTTTCGGTTATGCGAGTAATTAAAATGGTAAAACAGGGACCGCATGCCGCCGCAGACCAAGTAAATAGGAAGAATGTCCAAGGCCAAATAAATAATCCTTCTCTAAAAGCAAAGGGGCGTCCGAAAAGAACGCCAGATACTCCGCCCAAGGAACCTTGATGGAAAAAAGATAAAAAGGCTCCGGTAGCGGCAAATATAGCCATTATTTCATGCATGTTATGGCTTAAATGATGGAAAAAAGGTTTTCTATCCAATTTGGGATTTTCAAATAACAGTGGCAAAAACTCGATAATAAGAACCACAAGATAGCAGGAAAGACAAAAAGCAACTTCCGTAAGCATAGAATGAACATTTGCATGCCAAAAGATAAACCAGCTTCTTAAAGGCTGCCCTACGTCTATAGCCAATATCAATAAAGCGGAAACATAGCAGACAACCCCTATTACAACCGCATAATTGATAATATTTTTAAGTTCGTCTTTACCGACTATATATTTTAAAAAACCTGTAAAAAAAGCTCCGCCGCCCAAAGCAATAACCGCCAAATCAGCCCATATCCATAATGCAAAACCGTAAGCATCATTCATATTAGTCTGATTAAGTCCTTTAAACCAGCATAAAAGCATGGCAATAACGCCCCACAACAGAATGGCGGTAAGCGCTATCATCCATAATGAAAACCGTCCTAACGAACAACGTTTAACTCCTTTGGGTATTAATGCCGAATCCATAGACCTTATGCTCCTAATATTTTCATAATATATTATAAAATTTTTACTTTATTTAATTTATAAAATGCAGCGGCTATGCCTTTGTAGTTTCATGTTTTAAATAATTATCGCCCGCTCTTCGAACCCATTCTCTACTTGAATGATAATATACTTTCGGGTTGGTTCCGAGTCTTTCAAGAAGCCTAAAAGTATTAGGATTCTTTTTTAAGCTGTAAACTGCATGCTTTTTATTATCCAAGTCTCCGAAAATTATTGCATTTGCGGGGCAGGCTTGAGTGCATGCAGTCTGATATTCATCCTCTTCTATCTTATCTCTGCCGTCCGCATAAGCCTTATCAAGCGCAAGTTGATACCTATGATGGCAGAAACTACATTTTTCAACTACTCCGCGCATACGAGGAGAAACATTCGGGTTTAACAACTTTTCCATGCCTTCCGGCCATACAGGATCCCACCAATTAAAATAGCGAGCATGATAAGGACAAGCCGCCATACAATATCGGCAGCCAAAGCATCTTGTATATATTTGGCTTACAATTCCGGTCTTATGATCATAATCGGTAGCAATGGCGGGGCAGACAGAAACGCATGGGGCATGCCCGTGATCCCCTTCGCAGTGCATACATGGTCTCGGTAAAAAGCAAATATCCGCATCAGGAAAAGATTTGCCGTTTTCCAATTTATAAACCCTCATCCAAGTTATAGAATCTAATTTGTTGGATTCATTCTCTTTAAAGGGCACGTTATTTTCGGACATACAGGCGACCATACAGGCGCCGCAACCGGTGCATTTATCAAGATCAATGACCATTCCGAATTTTTTATCTTTATGTTTAGATCCTTTACTCATTACTACCTCAATAGATTAAATAATATTTCAGACACGAACCAATACCGCTCGGATTCCCCATGCGGCATCAAAACCGGATGCAGGATCTTCGATTTGCCCGATAAGTTCATTAATATTTATACCTTTACCCGCCAAATAGTTATCATAGCCGGAATGTCCAAGTCCGCTCGGCATTGATATAATACCCTGCATTATGCCTTCGTAAAGATGAACTCTAACTTGAGCCTTTCCCTTGGGAGTGGTCAAAAGAGCCTTACTTCCGTCGGTTAGATTATATTCCGCCGCCGTTTTCGGATTAATCTCTACAAAAATATCATTCTCTTTAATGACTGTATCGGCTACCGTTTTTGTCATAAAAGGGGAATTAGCCGTGTAACCGGATGCGATTCTCATTGAATCGAATCGGATAAGGGTAAGAGGATATTGCTTCTTTTCCCCTTCGGCTTCAACAAAGGTATAAGGCTTTGTTTGTCTGATTTTATCGTTTATAAATTCAAACTTTCCGGAGCTTTCGGCGTCGGCAAAAGCGTTAAAAACTCCGCTTTCGTCTACCCAGAAAAGCTCTTTATCCATAATATCTTTTTTTGCCTCTAACGTTTCGTCAAGACAAGCCTTGTAATCATCCCAAGCAAAAGACTCGGCTATGGTTCCGCCCAAAGCCTTTGCAATAAATATTACGGCGTCTCCAGAATGAATTGTGTCAAAAATAGGATTAACTACAGGTTTGGATAGCCCTACCGCAGGTTTAAGCCCGCATGTAGCGACTACGTCTTGATAACGTTCCAAAAAGAAATGATTTGGCAAAATAATATCCGCCATAGATGCGGTTTCGTCCATATAAGATGAAAAGGATACTATAAACGGTATTTTCTCGAATGCCTCCCGAACAAGTTTTGTATCCGCCATAGTATAAAACGGATTTGAATCCGTTACAAAAAGCATGTTTATCGGAGAGGTTTCGGAAGAATTAAGAACTTCCGGCAGGCGATTTAAAAGATGTTTTGCCAAAAAGTATTTTCCGTCTCCGGCGCCGTCTAATCTTTTTTTGTTTATGCCATAATAAGCCGTATCGTCTAAAATAGGCTCTGTCCAATTAATATAGCTATTATCCGAAAGAAGATGAACGCCTCCTGCTTTATTAAAGTTGCCTGCAAGCGCATTTAAAAAGTTTACCGCCATCATTTCATGCAGGCTTCCTGGTATAGTGCCTTCGCCTCTGCCGAATAATGCGACAGGGCTTTGAGCCTTCATAAAATCTTCCACCAAAGCGGTTATATCTTCCTGTTTTACGCCTGTTATTTCGGCGACCGCTTTAACCGAATAATCTTTTGCTACAAGGGCTTTAAATTCTTCAAAACCCTCGGTAACGCTATCGAATAAAATATTTTTATTAAGATAAAGCCGTTTTTCAATTATTATATTCGCCATGCCCAACGCCAAAACCCCTTCGGTGCCCGGCTTTATAGGTATCCATTTATCCGCTTTTGCGGCGGTATTGGAAAGACGCGCCTCTATCTGAATTAATTTTTTCTTATTATCCTTTAAAATACTATGGGCTTTAAATGCTTGAGCCGGATTTCCCCATCCGTCTAAAAGTCCGGTCCCGAAACTTACTACAAAATCGGAGTTTGCAATATCAAATACGGGAACATAAGGCGAACCGAGAGACAAAGAAAAAACAAGCTTATAAACATCTTTAACCGAAGGAACCGTTATAAAATTAGGCGATCCGTAAGCTTTAAGAAATCTTTCAAAAAGAGCCGGAACCGTTCCCGAAGAGGAGCCAGAAATGCAAGCCAAAGTATGAGACAATTTGTCTTTTCGTAAATCTTTAAGCTTTTCCGCAATTTCGGCAACCGCCTCTTTTACGCTTATTTTAACCCATTTGCCTTCAATCTTTTTTAAAGGAGTTTTTATACGGGAAGGACTGTAAAGAAGTTGAGGAGATGAAAGCCCCAAAATGCAAATGCCAGAGTTAGCGTTATCGCTATCTTTCTTTTCCGCCTTAACTACTCTATCGTCTATCTTTCTTATGGTAATTCCACAGCCTCCCGGACAAAGGGAGCATACCGTATCTACATAACTCGCCTCTCCGTCCGTAGGAACCGGAACCCAAGGCCAATTCTGCGTCCATATTGACGAATCGTCCATTAATTTCCAAGGAAGCGGCGAAAATGCAAGCCCCGCGGTTGCGCCCGCTCCAAGCGATAAAAAACTTCGTCTGTCTATCTTCATAAAAATCTTCCTCGCGTATAACTTTCAAGTCAAATACTATAACCTATTTATGACACTGAAAACAGGAGCCTTTATCGCCGATCTCTTCTTCATGACACTCGCCGCAGTCGTTCATTTTCATACGGTCCCATGTATGCTTTTTAATTCCGGCTATATTTTTGCCCCATATATTACGACTGTAACCCGTAATTCTATTTTCCTCGTAAATCGGCAAGGCGTCGGATGTTCCAATTTCGCCATGGCAGCTTTCGCAAGACATTTTCGCTTTTTTAACATGAGCGGCATGAGAAAAGAAAACGGAGTCCGGCTGTTCCGAATATATAAGCCATGGAACCTCTTTGTTCTGAGCGACATACTCCTCTACAAATATTCTTTCATCTTCGGTATCCCCTTGCGCCTCTTCATGACAATCTATACATTCGGCAAGCGTAGGAGCACCCGAAAATGTTCCGTCTTCTCGAAAAAAATGACAACTGTCGCAATCGCCCACAGCCTCGCTATGCACGACATGGCTAAAATCTATAGGCTGACTTTTTTTAGAGTAAAGGAGTTTCGGAAATATGATCCATCCGAGGGCAAGGCTTATTGCAACGCCTATCAAAAAAAACAAAATTGTAGTACCGCCCGCATCTTTTTTTTTATTATCGGAGGCGGAAACTTTCTGAGTTTCGCTCATAAAGACTCCGTATTGTGATATAAAACTTTATAAAAATTACCGGTTAATCTGATTTTCCACAAAATAATTTTATTTGTCTATATTGGCAGGAGCTTTTTGTCAAGAAAAAACCAGTTAAAGCGGCTTCCTTTAACTTAACGAATAATATATTCGGCAAAATCTATTCCCGCATAGGCTACGTCTGATAATTTTGCCGCAACATGCATAAATTTATTTAAAAAAAATATTAAAAGCGTCCAAAAGCCAATTCCAACAGCTACGCATAACGGATATTTAAGCGCAAAATAAAGGGCGGACAAAGTTAAATCCTGCGGGCTCTTTTTTTGCTCTATTTTTAAAGCAATAGCTTCTCTTATTTTTGCCGGCGTAAAATAGAGGGTATAAGCTCCGACAAATGCTATTATAAAATGAGAAAAGGTGGGGATAAGGGTGCTTATTAACATTAAGGTTATCCATAAACCTTTTGCGCCCCAAGGCTCCGCCTTTGCATTCTCTATGATTTCAGGCAGATTTATCATCAATTTCGGATTTTTTATAATTAAAATATTAAAAATTTCGGTTAAAAAGGTTATTCCGAAAATCAACAGCACGAGCAAAGTTACAGCCGCAATAAAATCAATTGCAAAATGCCATAGAAAAGAGCAAATTTTTTCATCCTTTTCTATCTTTCTGCCCAAAATTCTGCTTATCAAAAAGGATATAAAGTCCATAGCTCCGTTTGTGCAAGGAAGGATAATAAAAAAGAATAAAGATGAGACCGATTCATTATCAACTTTAATATTTTTTATCTCCAAACCCAAAACCGTAAAGAATAAAATAATAATAACGGATGATATATAATATAATAAAAATCTTTTTTTATATAATAATAAGGCTGCGACATATAATAATGAAAATATTCCCATTCCTGCTCCTGCGAATATGGCTGCGAATATGAATACGGATACGAATGCAGGGCTTAACAAAGCTGAAAAAAATAAAATAAAATAATTATCTAAAACAAAGGCTGAAGCAAGAAATGACAGAGCAAAAAATAGGCGATAAATCCATCTTGAAAATTTTTCGGGACTATTTTTGAAAGAATATTTTCGGCTGCTATGTCAAATTTTTTGTAATTAAAAATTAGATAAAAGATTAAAATAAAGACAAGTATAAAAATAAAAACGGAGAAAAACCTTAAAGGAATGGAAAGGTTTTCCGACAGTATGATTATAGAGCCTATTTTACCGCTTCCGCCTATAAGCCAAGATAACGCAAAAAAGGATATTGCATAGAAAACCGCAAAGGATGTATTAATAGTTAAAGCCTGATCGCTAAAAGGCTTTCCGAAAATAGAATCAAGTTTATCCAACCCTGCTTTTAAATATTTTTTATATTCTTTTGCAAACTTCGGGCGGGTTTCTCTTAATATCTCTATATATCTTTTTGCTCCAGCCTCCTCTTTAAGCAGTTTATAGGAATGATTAAAAGCGGCTATTATGCAAGCCGTAAAAATTGCAATTATACTAAAAAAAATTGTCATTAATTATACGCCGTAAAATTATTTTGGAATATGTTTTAATTATATGTTTGGCGAGATACTCTTTTATTTTATATAACGCAAATAAATCGCAAATAAAAAAAAATTTACAAAATAGGTTTTTAATGGATTTGAAAAAGAGAAGATGGTGCCCAGGACGAGAATTGAACTCGTACAGCCACAAGGGCTGAGGGATTTTAAGTCCCTTGCGTCTACCAGTTCCGCCACCCGGGCGCCATTGCAAGCATAAATACTCAATGATTTTAATAATTGCAAGGAAAAAATAGAATCTTTTGCTTTAATTTTTTCTTTTTTTTTGATAAGTTTTTTAATTAAATATTTTAAAATATAAACAAAAGAACGCCCGTTATTAAAATATTAAAAAAAGTTAATCATAAAAAGAATTAATGGGTTTCTCGCTTCGCTCGAAATGACAGACTTCTTATTTTTGCCGAATGTTATTTTTGCTTATCATTTCGACGAATATTTTTTTAGAGGTAATTTAAAAATATCTAATTATAAAAAAATAATAAAATTTTGGCGGGTAACAAAATAATTTGTTCGGTTTTGAGACGAATAAAATTTTGGCGCATAACAAAGGAGTTTGTTTTTTTAATCATAAAAAGAATGAATAAATTTTGGCGCATAACAAAGTGGTTTGTTCGTTTGCAAGGCGAAAAACTTTTTTAACCGCAGGAATACATGGAGTATTTCGAGGATTAAAAAAGTTTTTTAACGCCGCAAACGGGCAAAATACGAAGTTATGCGCCAAAATTTAAAGGAGGAAAAGTGAATTCAACCCAACTAATAGAAACAAGAAGAAGTATCCGAAAATATGAAAACAAAGAGGTATCCAAAGAGAATGTCCAAAAACTTTTGAAAGCGGTAAGATGGTCGCCCTCTTGGGCAAATACTCAATGCTGGGAGATAATATCGGTTTCGGATAATAAAATAAGGGAGGCGCTGAAAGCGATTATAAGTCCTAAAAATCCGGCAACCGAAGCTGTCGTAAGCGCTCCGATTCTTTTTGCGCTATGCGGAAAGTTGGAAGTCGCTGGATATTATAAAGGCAAAGCAACCACTATATTCGGAGACTGGTTTATGCATGACTTGGGAATTGCGACTCAAAGTCTTGCTCTTGCGGCTCATGATATGGGGCTTGGAACCTTAATTATAGGCTCTTTTGATCATGATAAGGCAAAAGATATTTTATCTGTTCCAAAAAGCTACGAATTGGCGACTTTGATTTGCGCGGGGTATCCAGCTCAATCTCCTAAACCGCCTAAAAGAAAAGAGGTTGATGAGTTTATTCATTATAACCGTTTTTAACGGACATTTCGGCTATAAGGGTTTTTAAGGCAAAGAAATATCCTGCCGCTCCAAAGCCTGTTATTTTTCCGGCTGCAATATCGGATATTGTAGATTTATGACGGAAGGCTTCTCTTTTGTATATGTTTGAAAGATGAACCTCTATTATGGGAGCCTGAATAAGCAGAAGAGCGTCTCTTATGGCTATGCTTGTATGGGTAAATGCGCCGGGGTTTATTATTAATCCGGCGCATTTATCCGATACTTCCTGTATCTTATCTATTATCGCCCCTTCATGATTTGATTGAAAGGTTTCAACGGATACTTTTTTTTCTTTTCCTATTGCGCAAAGTTCTGCGTTTATCTGCTCAAGGGTTGCGTTTCCGTATATATTCGGCTCTCTTTTGCCGAGCATATTAAGGTTTGGTCCGTTGATTATTACTATTTTTTTCATATGTTATTTCCCTTTAATCCCCTCTTAAAAAAGGGGATTAAAAAGGTATATTAAATTTATTGCGGCTCTGTTCCTTAATCGAAAAAAGCGTCAATATCTATCGGAGTCGAAGCGGCAAGCTTTTTTTCCTTTTCGGATGTATTAAATTTTAACCAACTCCCTTTTTCGTCGCATATGCACAGGGTTGAATCTTTTGAAACGAAACGCATCTCCCCGACGTTTTCGGCGGAGCAGCTTGTATCCTCCGGAGTTTCGGAAACGATTTTTATCCTAGAATCGAATTCGGAAGCCCATCTGTCTTTATCCGCAATGTATATGTCTTTTGCCGAGATATAACCCTCTACCTTTTTATTCGCTCTTTTTTCGGTTGAAACTGCAATTAAAGCCGATAGCGTATCGGACCGAAGTATCGAGAAGGTATTGGATGTTTGGATATCCTCTTTTACTTTAAGGTTGTTTGCGGCAATATTTCCTTTTTTATCTATAATAGCGATATTGTCTATTTTTACGATTCCTTTAAGGTTTATATTTCCGTCCGGATCTATAAAAATGGAATTTTCTCTATGATTAATCTGCCTATCTAATTCTTTTATGCCTTCTAAAAGCACCGGAACGAATTTTGAATATGTAACCGATTTAAAACCGTCTGTTTCGGTTTGAACAAGTTCCGGAAATTCTTTTTCCAATTGCTGCGCTATAAATCCTATTTGGCGTCTTTGCTTTTTATTTATTTTATTCTTATCATAATATAAGGAATTCCAATCGTAATAAACCCCTTCTATATTTCTTATTTTATCCATTATAGGCGCGTAAGAAGATATGCTTGCGATGTTTTCTTTTAAGCGTTCGTCGCTGAATTCATAATAATCTTTAGCCATTATATGTCCGTAAGCATATATGCTGCCTCCAAGAGGCTCTTTTCTGCCCACATAAAGCTGATAATCTAAAATAGTATCTTCATCTCCTGTTTCGGAAATATCAAAACTCTGATTATCTCTTACAGGGTAGGGGGATTCGTCTTCGTTTATCAGATTAAAACTGAATCCTATGCCTAAACTTCTATTATCCGTTTTATTATCGTCATAATATGCCAACTCCTCATACTGCGAATCTTTTCCCGCCACCCAAACGGCGCCTATATCGGTAGCTCTTCTCCATTCTGCTGTTCCGTTTTGATCTTTTAAGGTCATAACCCATCTTTCGGTTTCATTTTCGTCAAAACTCTTATCTCCGTATTTGTTATCCTCAAAATCTAATGAAAGCTTATTGAAACTGGCGTTGCTATCTTTTATTATTTTATTAAAAAAAGTTTCGTTTCCTTTAAGCGTAGCCAAAACTCCCTCTACGGGAAGGGTAAGAGTTGCTTCGCCACCGGCAACGTTAAAGGTTAGGTTGCCGTCAGTGGTAAAATTGCCTCCTAATGTAACCGGATGCCCGCCTATGCTTTTAACGGTTGCATTTCCGTCGGAGTTGTTTAAACTTATATCTCCTGTTAAGCCTTTATTTCTCCATTTAGCAACGGCGGCGTCCCAAACTAAAATTTGTCCGCCCTCTAACGTGTCGTAGTCAAGATCAACGTCATTTAAATCGGTTAAATTAGAGGCTCTTATCATATCGGTTATATTATCTAACGTAGCCAAAGTTCCGCTTTGAGGCAAAATCAGATCCGCGTAGCCGCTTGTTGCGCGTAATCTTATATCGCCGCCGTATGTAATAAATTTGCCGGCAGTTCTAAATTCGCCTCCTAAATTTATAGGCTGTCCGCCTATGTGGGTTATGGTAAGTTTTCCCTCGGCGTCAACAGAGCCGTCTCCGCTTAAAGACTTGCTTTTCCAAACTCCGGTTCCGTCGGCTCCTCCGTCCACATCCCATACTAATATTGAGCCATCGTTTACGCTATCTATTATTACGTTCGACAAAGATGCCAGAGCGTGATCTTTATCGTCCACATACTCCTTAGTAGCTAATGTGCCGGTTGTAGGCAATGTTAAAATTGTGGGGCCTTCGGCGTTAAAAGTAATATCTCCGCCGTTTGTAATAAATTTTCCGCCTGATGTATTAAGTTCGCCGCCCAAACTAATAGATTTTCCGCCTATGCTTTTAACGGTTAGCCTGCCGTCTTCTGTAAGGCTTGCATCGAGTCCGATCTCTCTATCAAACCATTTTTTCTGAACGTTATCCCAAATTAATAAACTTCCGTTTATCATAACCCCTTCCGATGCAAGCTGTATATCGTTAAGGTTGCTCAATGTGCCGGAATTATTAACCTCATCTATTTGTTCGGCAATATAATTTTTAGTGGCTAATATTCCGCTTTCATCCATTGTAACCGCCACATTCAAGGGAGCGGTTATATTGATGGCGCCGGGTCCTCTTGTCTCGAAAGCGGCGCCCAGATTAATAAAAACGCCGTCTAACGTTCTTACTGTAGCTTTGCCTTCTTGGGTGAGCTGAATATCGCCGGATATGCTACGGTCAACCCATTTAGTTCCGTCCCACATTAATATATCTCGAGAAACTATTGTATCCGAAATTTCGGTATCTATAAGGGTTTTAAGCGTGCCGGAATCGTTTATTCTGGCGTTTACATAATTTTGCGTCGCCATTATTCCGCTCTCCGCTATTTTGATTGATACCGGCGAAGATGCGTTCAACTCAATTTGTCCCGCGCCGGGAGTTTTAAAGTCGGCTCCCAAGCTTATAGATTTACCCGCTACTTTGTTTATGATAATCTCGCCGCTTGCCGCCAAACTAACGTCGCCGGAAACTTTGCGATTAAACCATTTTTGATCGTTATCCTCCCATACCAATATATTTCCGGACTCCAAAGGTATTGCGTCCGAAATGTTGGTATCCGTAAGCTTGTTTAACTGCGCCTCGCCGATCGCATTTCCTATGTAGTTATTAAGATCATCTACCATTGCCACCGTGCCGGTTTTGTTTATGTTGACGGATATATCTTTGGTCGCCGGATTGTTTAATGTGATGGTTCCCGCGCCTGTAGTTGCAAAATGTCCGCTTAAATCAACATTCATTCCGCCTATACGTTTCACTTCGGAACCGCCGTCCGCCGCCAACTGAATATCGCCGGATACGCTACGGCTAACCCATTTAGCTCCGTCCCACATTAATATATCTCGAGAAGCTATTGTATCCGAAATTTCGGTATCCGTAAGGTTTTCCAAAGTAGCCGAATTGTTTGCGGCGATCATCATTTCGCTGACATAATCTTTTGTAGCTAATACTCCGCTATCCTCTATTATTACATTCACGGATTCGCTGCTTTCAACGGGTCCGCCGAGAATGATTGTTCCGTCGCCTGTGGTCTGAAAACCGCCCCCCAAACTTATAGACTCGCCGCCCACCTTACTTATAGTAACTTCGCCGGTTTTATTTAAAACAATATCGCCGCTTATTGAGCGGTTAAACCACTGGTTGTTGTCCCATACTAATATATCAGCGTTAACCGGCGTATTGGAAATATTGGTATCGACAAGATGTCTAAGTTCCGCCGCCTTATTTGCAGCCTCTATTTGTCCTGCTATATAATCCTGCGTAGCCAATACCCCGCTATTTTTTATTTCAATTGATACGGGCGAGGATGCTTTGAATTCTATTGTTCCTTCTCCGTCGGTACTAAAACCGGCTCCCAAACTTACAGGCTTGTTGTTTATACTATGAACTGTGGCTACACCGCCTTTATCTATGGTTACATCTTGCGAAAGCCCTTTATTAATCCATTTTTCGGCGCTATCGTCCCATATTACAATATTGCCCGCAGCAGCCAAATTTATATCGGTATCTACAAGATTCGATAATGTAGCGGTAGCGTTTGCCGCTATTATGTAGGCGTCCAAATCTTCCATTCTTGCAAGCCTTCCGCTCTTGGTTATCTCAATGCTGATCGGCGAAGACGCGTTAAATTCTACCATTCCCGCTCTAAGGCTGTTAACGGTAATATTTCCGTCTTTATCTATAGAAGCGTCTCCGATTATCTGCCTATTATACCATTGTTTTTCTATATTATTCCATAAAAGCATATCGCCGGAAGCTATAGAGCCGGAAATGTTTGTATCTATAAGATTCTCCAAAGTGGCAGATCTGTTTGCCGCCTCTAAACTTATATCTATGTCTGCAAGCGTAGCCATCTCTCCGCTTTTGACTATTTCGATATTAACCGGATTTGCAGAGTTGAATTCTATTGTCCCAGACTTTAAGCTGGTAACCGTGGTATTTCCGTCTTTATCTATAGAAGCGTCTCCGGTTATCGACTTATTATACCATTGCTCTTCCATGTCATTCCATAAAAGCATATCGCCGGAAGCTATAGCGTCGGAAATATTTGTATCTATAAGATTACCCAAAGTAGCCGAACTGTTTGCCGCTTCTATGTATCTATCGACGTCTGCGATTGTGGCTAATGTGCCGCTTTTGGGTATGTCTATTATTACTGAATTCGGGGCGTTTAATTTTATAGCGTCCGAAGTTTCAAAAGTCCCTCCCAAAGTAATACTTTTCCCTTTTATTTTAGCCACCTCTATTGCTCCGTTTGCTTCTAAAGAGGCATCTCCCATCATTTTTCGGTTTGCCCATTGCTGTCTGACGCTGTCCCATATTAATATGTTGCCTCCAATAGGGGAGCTAATATTGGCATCTAATAGGTTTGCCAATGTTGCGGCTCTGTTTGCCGCAAGTATCTGCTTGTCAACATAGGTTCTTGTAGAAAGAATTCCGCTGTCTCTTATTTCGACTGATACCGGAGAAGTATTAGGAGTTTTCAACTCTATATTGCCTCCGCCGGTAGTTTTAAATTCCGCCTCCAAACTTATAGGCTTGTCGCCTATTTTGCTTATGATTGCGGCTCCGCCCGCATCCAAATTAATATCGCCGGATATTGATCGGCTAACCCATTCGGACGAACCGTCCCATATTAATAAATCGCCGGCGCTTATTGTATCAGAAATAACCGTATCCGATAAATCTTTTAATTTGGCGGATCCGCTTGCGGCAAATATTTCTTTATCGACATATTCTTTAGTGGCAAGTGTCCCGCTGTCTGTTATTACAACGGATACCGGAGCGGATGCGTTCAATTCTATATTGCCGCCCCAATTAGTTTTAAATCCCGCTCCCAAACTTATAGACTTGCCGCCTATGTGCGTAACCGTCGCTTTGCCGTCTTTTGCCAACTCAACATCCTGATAAACTTTTTTGTTAACCCATTTATTGCTTATGGCATCCCATATTATTATATCGCCGGAAACGCCGGAAGTAGTTATGGCGACATCCGTAAGATCTTCTAATCTCGCAGCCTCGCCTGCGGCTATAATATAATCGTTAATGTCGTCAATGGTAGCCAATACTCCGCTTCTGTGTATTTCAACGGATACCGGAGCGGATGCGTTTAATTCTATATTGCCGCCGGCTCCGTTAGTTTTAAATCCCGCTCCCAAACTTATAGTCTTGCCGCCTATGTGCGTAACCGTTGCCTTGCCGTCCTTTTCCAAACTAACGTCCTGATAAAGCGAATTATTAACCCACTTATTTTTGTCTCCGTCCCAAATTACGAGATTGCCGGTAACAGGAGAGCTTATCTCGTTAGGCATAACATCTTTCATCTGTTCCGTTACATATCCTTTGGTTGCAACAATGCCGGTATCCTCTATTGTAAGCATGACGTTTTGAGCGGAAGCCTTTAACTCTATAATTTTATCGCCGGTAGTTTTAAATGGCGCTTCCAAACTTATAGATTTTCCGCCTATGCTTGTAACCGTTGCAGCGCCTGTCTTTTCCAAGCTAACATCCTGCGAAATTTTTTTGTTAATCCATGTATTGCTGCCGGCATCCCATATTATTATATCGCCGGAAGAGTCGGAAGCGGTTATGTCCGTATCCGTAAGACTTGCCAACGTAGTAGCCGCCGACATATTGGAACCTACTATTTGACTAACTACATAAGCCTGCGTGGCAAGAGTTCCGCTGTCTTCTATTTTAACGGTTACATCCTTTGAAGCCTCTAATTTTATCGGATTAACAGTTTCAAAAGCTCCGCCTAAAGTTATAGGTTCGCCGTCTATGCTATTAACCGTAGCGACGCCATATTGATTTACGGATACGTCTCTTGTTAAAGCTTTGCTTTGCAATATTCCGCTGTTATCCCATATTAACATATTGCCCGCCGTATCTGGCAGATTATCGGCTACGTTTGTTAAATCGGACAAGGCAATATTAGCTGATAAATTTTGCGCCAGCGTCCACTCGCGAGTAGCCAAAGTTCCGGTTACCGGAAGGGTAATTTCGGTTGTTCCGCCGCCCATAACATTAAGCGTCATATCTCCGGTAGTTATAAAATCTCCTCCGAGTTGAAGTTTGCCCGGAATGCCTGATATGTTTGCGACTTTCTCTTGGACATAATCTGTAATCGCTTTTTCGGAAGCAAGTTTAACATCGCTCGGATTATTTTCGTCAATAACGGCTTTAACGCCTGTGCCGGAAATGTCGCCGTTTAAAATCGCTCCTTCCGAGCTTAGCACTTTTACTCCGTCCATATAAAGCGAGGAGCCTGAAATGTATAGACTGTCAAAATATCCCGCTTTAAAGGAGCGGGCTGAAGAGCCTATAATATATTTGCTTGATATCGCCGGAATTATATCGCCTACAAGCGCTTTTGTTCCGGCTATGGATATTGCATAGTCCTCTATATTTGTTTCGGTCATAAGTTTTACGTTTCTATTAACAATGTCGGACAACTCTTTAGAGTTGATTAAAACTATAAGCCCGTCAAGAAGCTTGGTAATATCTTCGCCGTTTATTGTTTTATTTATTTTGATATTATCTGCGGCAATATTGCCAGAGTGAATATTAATGGCGTTAATATTCGGAGAGCTTAAATTCTCTTCATCTATAATAACGCGCGGGGAATTGTTTACAAGCATAGTTACCGGATGCTTCGAGATGGTGCCCATCTGAAAACCTTCCGGTATTACCTCTTCTTTATCATTTTTGTATTTGTCCCCGACTCTTAATACGGCTTTATATTTATTAGCGGCGTCCGCCATCTCTATAAGAGAGGAACCCTCGTTTTCGATATTTTTTAATCGGATGCTATTGGAAACCGCGCTTAAGTTTCCTTTTATTTCTACATCTCCTTTCTGTTTTACCCGAATATTAGGGAGCTTTTTATTGTCTAAAAAAACCAACTCCCCATTTTTATTCATAATAAAAACAGATAAGGAATTATTAGCGTCTGATAGGTTAGAATCGGATATATTTGAGTCCGTTAAGTTTAGATCGGATATATTTGTGTCTTCCAAGCGTAATATAGGCTCGGATTTGCTTATAATTATATCCTGTTCGAATAATTTGGCGTTGTCTCTAATTTGAATCGAATTCGGCGGGGCAATATGTATATTAACTTTTCCTGTTTTTTTATCTTTTTCAATTCTTCCGAAACCCTCAAAAGCCGCATGTAAATTATCTGGCACTTTATTAGATATTATAAACTCTCCGTTTTTCACATAAAAGCTTATCGGCGTTCCCCAAGAGCTTTTGCCGTTCCATTTTTTAAGACCAAAAGCTTTAAGTCTTTCAGCGTCAAGTGGCCATGCGCCTGTTTCTTCATAATAGGAGATAGCCGCTTTTTTCAACGCCGCTATTTCAAGAGAGGTTTTTTTAAAAATCTTTGATTTTAAAGGTTTGATTTTAGGCAAATAGGGCAGCTCGGGCTTCGGCTTATCCGTTGTGGATGAAGGCGTTTTATTCTCATTGTTATTTTTTGCAGCTTGGGCATATATGTTAAATAATAAAAATATAAACAGCATGCTTATGAAACATATGAAGAACTTCTTCATAGTATCCTCCAATCCTTAAAAAAAATTTTAATGCGAATTCATAAAACGATTCCGATTCAAGATCAAAGGCGTCAACTCAAACAAAGAGAAGCAAAAAAATATCCTTTTGCATAATTATCAAGTATTCTTAATTTATTGTCAAACTAATTTTATAGTTATATGTTGGACGAAACCTGTTTGTCGAAAAATAGTTAAACGGAAAAAAAATAATTAAGTAAAGATAATTATATTTGACAATTATCTTATAATTATGTCAGTTATCCGTTTTAAATACTTTCATTAAAAAAGGAAATAATATGAGCGCGATAGTAACAAAGATAAAAATGGAACTTGAAAAAACCGGAGATAAAAAAATCGCTCTCCATGCTCTAAAATTTTTCAAAACAAAAAAGGGAGAATACGGAGAAGGAGATGAGTTTTTCGGCATAAGAGTTCCCGTATTAAGAAAAATCGCCAAAACATATCCAGATATTTCCATTAGCGATATATCGAAACTTATTGACTCAAAGTATCATGAACAGCGTCTTCTTGCCGTTTTAATAATAATAAACGCTTTTAAAAAAGGAGACGAAAATATAAAAAAAACCATATACAAATTTTATCTTAACAATACCGAATTTATAAATAACTGGGATATAGTCGATATATCCGCTTCTAATATAGCGGGCGCTTATTTGGAGGATAAAGATAAAAAACCGCTTTATGATCTCGCTCTATCAAAAGATTTATGGGAGCGGAGAATTTCAATAATATCAACCCATCATTTTATTAAAAAGAATAGCTTTGAAGACGCCTTAAACATATCGGATATATTATTGACGGATAAAGAGGATCTTATTCATAAGGCGGTAGGTTGGACAATAAGGGAGGTAGGCAAACGAAGCCTTGAAACCGAAGAATTTTTTTTAAAAAATCAATACAAAAGTATGCCGCGAACAATGCTTCGATATGCCATAGAAAAATTTGAAGAGAATAAAAGAAAAAAATATTTGAAAGGCGAAATATAATGAGTAAATTTTGTCCTGGATTTTTAACCGCCGGAATAAGCGCTGGGCTTAAAGAAGACGACAAAAAGGATTTGGGCTTAATATATAGCAAAACTCCGGCTTCTATTGCGGGAGTCTTTACAAAAAACATTGTAAAAGCCGCTCCGGTAATTATCAATATTGAAAAAATAAAAGCGGGTTATGCTCAAGCGGTTATTATAAATAGTAAAAACGCCAACTGCTGCACCGGCAAAAAAGGGCTGCAAGACGCTTTAGATGTTATAAATTCTCTTGCCTTACGCCTGCAAATCGATTCGAGTTTAATTTTTATATCTTCAACCGGAGTAATAGGGCAGCCCTTTCCCAAAGAAAAAATTAAATGTGCAATACCGAAACTTGTAGAAAATTTAAATGATTCCAACGGCAAAAATCTTGCGGAAGCTATAATGACTACGGATACGGTTTTTAAACTGGCGTCCGTATCAAAAAAAATAAACGGCGTATCTTTTACCGTTTCCGGCGCGGCAAAAGGAGCCGGAATGATACATCCCGATATGGCTACTATGCTCTGCTTTGTATGTACGGATATTAAAGCGGAACAGGATCAACTTAAAACAATATTAAATAACGCCATAGCAAACTCTTTCCATAAAGTTACGATAGACGGAGATACAAGCACAAACGATACGGTTTTACTTCTTGCAAACGGAGATTCAGGGTTAAGCGTAGATAATAAGGAAGTAAAAAAGGCTTTTGAAAAAAGTCTTAACGAAATATTATTAACCCTTGCAAAAAAAATTGTTAAAGACGGAGAGGGCGCTACAAAACTTATTGAAATAAAAGTAGTCGGGGCGCTTACAAGAGACGATGCAAAAAAAATAGCAGACGTAATAGCAAGCTCTCCTTTGGTTAAAACCGCCGTTTTCGGAGAGGATGCAAACTGGGGACGAATACTTGCCGCAGCAGGACGAGCCGGAGTAAACTTTAACCCGAACCGTATAGACCTATTTTTTAACGATGTTATGATAATGGAAAACTCTCAGCCTTGCGGCGAGGAGGCGGAGAAACAGGCTTCGGAAATTATTAAAAAAAACGAATTTGTTATTCTGCTTGATATAAACATGGGAGGCGAAGCTTCCGAAACCGTATATACCTGTGATTTATCGGTTGATTATGTAAAAATAAATGCGGATTATAGAACTTAATAAATTTATTTTTAAGTAATCGAATACATAATTATTTAAAAATTTCTAATCTTGCAAAAAAAAATATGCCAAAAATTTTTGAATATTTTTGAATTTTAATTTTTTTTTACTCAAACGAACATGAACCAATCCATGTCCATGCAAAAAAAAGCGAATTTGAGAATAAAGCGGAGTCGCTCCGCTTGATTGAAAAATGGATTGATTATTTTGTATATCATAAAGGTATTAAATGCGAACGTATTTCAAAAAGAATAAAATGAAAATATCAGTTAATTACAAAGAAACGAATAATGAAATTTTAAAAGTGGATTCCGCTCAATGTCTTTCCGATTTTGTCATCAAAATAAAATTCAGCGACGGAACAGCAAGATTAGTTGATTTTAAACCTTTCCTATCAAAATCAATTCATCCTTCGATTAAAAAGTATACAGACAAAAATTATTTTACCAATTTCAAAATAATTGACGGCAATCTGAATTGGAACGATTACGACCTGATTTTTCCGATATGGGATTTATATAACGGCAAAATTTAAGTATAGCCAATCAGAGCCTTCGGACATACTGCGCGTCCTTAACCCTTTTAATATCGGCTATTATCTCATTTATTGCATTTATGGAATGACATAAACAGAATACACAGGCAATTGAAATAATATAATCCAAATTTTTTCTCATAAACTTACTCCTTATTATGTTGCCGGTTACAAAGTTATAATCTGCGAACATGCTGCACAGCCTTAACTCTTTTAAGATCCGCCATTATCTCCTTTAAATGCTTGTTATCTCTAACCATTATAAAAAAAATACAATCCGCCGTTTTATTAGGATATTTATATATTTTAATATCCTCTATCGAAGAATCATTTTTCTTCATACCTGCCGTAAGGTCTGCAAGTAGCCCTACTCTGTCGTAAGATACAATCTTTAATTTTGCGGGATACCTTCCCCGCTTATCCTCTTTGCCCCAATCCGCTTCGATTTGTCTTTCCGGATTCATATTCAAGGCATGAACGCAATCGGCTCTGTGTATTGTAACCCCGTATCCGCGCGTAATATAACCTACAATAGGCTCCCCTGGAACGGGCTGGCAGCAATTTCCGAATCTAATAAGAATATCGTCTAACCCTTTTACGATTATTCCGCTTTTATCCTTTCTTTTTTTAGGACGCTCCGCTACCTTGCTTAAAATAGCGTCCTGTTTATCCTCGTTCTTTGCTTCGTCAATGGCTTGAAGCCTTCCGATTATCTGAGCAGAAGTTGTTTTGCCGTAACCTACGCTTGCTATTAAATCATCTAAAGTTTTAAACCCTAAAGTTTCAACCGCCTTTTCCATATCTTCCGATTTGGCAAAAGAATTAAAGTTAAGCTTATTTTTCCTAAAAAGCTTTTCGCACATCTCTCTGCCTAATGTAACGCTTCTTTCCCTTTCTTCAGTTTTAATGCTTTGTCTTATCTTGGAACGAGCTCGGACGGTTTTTACAAACCCAAGCCAGTCTTTACTCGGTTTACCGCCTTTTTTTGTTGAAATAGTAACAATATCTCCGGTATTAAGCTCATACTTTAAAGGAACCATCCTACCGTTTATTTTAGCGCCTACGCATTCGTTGCCTACCTCCGTATGAATCGAATAGGCAAAGTCAATCGGAGTGGATCCTTTAGGAAAAGATTTTATTTCGCCCATAGGAGTAAAAATATAGACCTCGTCCGGAAAAAGATCTATCTTTATATTCTCCATAAACTCATTAGAATCTTTTATATTCTTCTGATTTTCTATAATCTCTTGCAGCCACGCATAAGCTTTTTCGGTTTTTTCGTCCCCCCTTACTCCTTCTTTATAACTCCAATGAGCCGCAATGCCGAGTCTTGCGGTTTCGTCCATCTCCCTTGTTCTTATCTGTATCTCCGCTCTTTCTCCGTAAGGACCTACAACCGTAGTATGAAGAGACTGATACATATTAGGTTTCGGAGACCCTATATAATCTTTAAATTTTTTCGGAATAGGCTTCCAAAGAGAATGAATAATACCCAAAGCTTCATAACACTGATGAACCGTATCCAATATAATCCTAAAAGCTATTATATCATACACCTCTTCAAATTCGAGATTCTGCTGAGCCATCTTATTATATATACTGTAAAAATATTTAAATCTTCCGAGAACCTCGCATTTCAAACCCGCCGCCTCTATTTTCTTTTCAATTAAACCTTTTACTTTTTCTACATATTCCTTTCTTTCCTCTTTACTCTTAACGACCATACTCTTAATCATCGCATATTCTTCCGGCTGAAGATATTTAAAAGCCGTATCTTCCAACTCTATCTTCATCCACTTAATGCCTAGCCTTGCCGTAATAGGAGCGTAAATATCAAGAGTTTCTTTGGCTATCTTCTTTTTTTTCTTCTCCGTAGGATGATAATCCAAAGTTCTCATGTTATGAATACGGTCTGCAAGCTTAATCAATATAACCCTTATATCGTCAGCCATTGCAAGAATCATCTTTCTTATGCTTTCGGCTTCTCTTTCTTGAGCGCTGCTAAATTTCAATTTGCTTAATTTTGTAACGCCTTCTACGATATGCGCCGCTTCTGCTCCGAAAATCTCGGCTATCTCCTTCTTTTCGGCTTTGGAATCCTCTATAACGTCATGAAGAAGACCTGCCGCTATACTAACTGTGTCTAACTTCATATCCGCAAGAATACCCGCCACCTCCAACGGATGAGAAAGATAAGGTTCGCCAGAGAGTCTTACCTGCCCTGCATGAGAGCGCGCGGAAAAAATATAAGCTTTATCTATAATATTAAGATCCGCTTTCGGATTATATTGTTGAATTTTATCTAATATGTCGGTTATTCTAATCATAAAAAATCTTTTATTACGGAATTAAAAAATAAGACGAATTTTATTATTATTTTTTACATAATAACAGATATAGTCAATATAGATTTTTATTTTTAAAAAAATAAAAATCTATATTTGCAATTCTATTGGTTTTATAATAAAAGGGTTTGCGAAAAAAATTCAGACAATCTATTAACGATAAAGCAACAAAAGAATTGGTTTTTAATCTTTTAATAGTAAAATGCAACTGAAAAGTTCGGAGGTAGTAATTGTTAGACTTTAATGAAATCAAACTAAAGGCGGAGGCGTATAAAAAAGATATGTCCCGATTTTTAAGAGATATGATAAGCATCCCTAGCGAAAGCGGAGATGAAAAAAAAGTGGTTTTACGCATCAAAGAAGAGATGGAAAAAGTCGGCTTTGATAAAACCAAAATAGACAAAATGGGAAACATCCACGGAACCATAGGAAACGGCAAAAAAATAATAGCCTACGACGCCCATATTGATACTGTAGGAATAGGAAATGTCGCAAATTGGAAATATGATCCTTATAAAGGATACGAAGATGATAACATCATAGTAGGTAGGGGCGCCAGCGATCAGGAAGGCGGTATGGCGTCAATGGTTTATGCGGGCAAAATAATAAAAGAGCTCGGCCTGCAAGATGATTATACTCTTATTATGGTAGGCTCGGTTCAAGAAGAAGACTGCGACGGGCTTTGCTGGCAGTATATTATTAAAGAGCTCGGGATAGAACCGGAATTTGTCGTCTCAACCGAACCTACGGACGGCGGCGTCTATAGAGGACAAAGAGGAAGAATGGAAATAAAAGTTTCAACTTCTGGAATAAGCGCTCATGGTTCCGCTCCAGAACGAGGAGACAACGCCATATTTAAAATGGCTCCGATACTCATCGAGCTGCAAGAGCTTCATACAAAGCTGGCGGAAGATAAATTTTTAGGCAAAGGCTCCCTTACGGTATCCGAAATATTTTTTTCTTCTCCGTCAAGATGCGCTGTTGCAGACGAATGCAGCATATCGATCGATAGACGCCTTACAAAAGGAGAAAATAAAAAATTAGCTTTAAACCAAATAAAAGAATTGACCTCCGTAAAAAAAGCCGGAGCAAAAGTTGAATTATATAAATATCAAAAACCGTCATATACAGGTTTCGTTTATCCTACGGAGTGCTATTTTCCTTCTTGGATAACGGAAGAAAAGAATACGGCATGCGAGGCGGTAGTTAAAACATACAAAAACCTATTTAATAAAGAGCCGAGAATAGACAAATGGACATTCTCTACAAACGGAGTTGCCATAACAGGCATGTTCGGCATCCCCACCATAGGTTTTGGACCCGGAAAAGAGGCGGAAGCGCATGCCCCGAATGAGAAAACATGGAAAGAAGACCTTGTAAAATGCGCAGCTCTTTATGCGGCTTTGCCTAACGTTTATTTAACCATTTCAGACTAATTATCCCGACCCGACTCATACTTGCGCCGAATACTCCTTTAAATAAACCGCAACCGAGAAAACAAGATATAAAACCGCCGTTATAAGCAGTATTATAACGGCGGTTATAATGCCTTATGAAAAAGGTTTCATTACGCTTAAATTAATAGCGGAAAAAATCTTCATTGCAGTTCAATACTATTTCAGAATTCACATCTGGCAAAAGAAAACTTTTTTATAAGAAAACAAAATAAGCGGGAAACAAAACAATGAAAAAATTAACAACAATCTTTACATCTTTACTAATTCTATTCTTTATAACCGGTTTTTTTACAACCTATTCAACCGCCGCCTCCGAAAAAACCCTTACATTTACATACAGCAATTTTTTCCCTCCGACCCACATTCAATCGCAGCTTGCGGAACAATGGTGCAAAGAGGTTGAAAAAAAAACAAACGGACAGGTTAAAATTCAATACTATCCGGGGCAAACCCTCACAAAAGCCAATCAGTGCTACGACGGAGTAGTAGAAGGGCTTTCGGATATAGGATTTTCGGTTCTTGCATATTCAAAAGGCAGATTTCCCGTTTTAGGAACGGTTGATCTTCCTCTCGGCTATACCAGCGGAATTGCCGCCACAAAAGTTGCAAACGAAATCTATAAAAAATTTCAGCCTAAAGAATTTGACGATACCAAAATTTTATACTTCCATGCTCATGGACCAGGACTGATCCATACCAAAAAAAAGCCGATAAAAAAACTTGAAGACCTAAAAGGCGTTAAATTAAGAGCTACCGGCAACAGCGCAGCGCTTGTTCGAGCGCTTGGAGCGACTCCCGTAGCCACTCCAATGCCAGAAGCATACCAAAGCATACAAAAAGGAACAGTTGACGGCGGCATGTATCCTTTGGAATCAAACAAAGGATGGAAACTCGGAGAGGTAACTGATTATTCTACCGCCGCATTTTCATGCGCATATACTACGGTATTTTTTGTGGTGATGAATAAAGACAAATGGAACTCTTTGCCGGATAACGCCAAAAAAATCATAGAAGAAATTAATATCGAATGGGCGGAGAAACATGGGCAAGCATGGGACGCAAGCGATGTGGAAGGCATAAAATTCTTTTTAAACGAAGGCAATCAAATAATAGGAATAGATAAAAAAGAAGCCGAAAAATGGAGAAAAGCGGCTCTACCCATCATAGAGGCTTATCAAAAAGAATTGGCTGAAAAAGGGTTTAACGGAAAAGAAATAATCAACTTTACCCAAAAAACATTAAAAAGCCTGCAATAATTTAAAGTTACAGAGTAACAAAAGGGCAAAAGAATAAAGGAAGCGATTTTTAATTTTTTAATTGCAAAGAGGAAATTTTGCCAGATAACAAACTACTTTGTTATCTGGCAAAATTCAGGAAAATGAATAAATTTTGGCACATATTAGAATACATACAAAATAAAATGAAAATAACCGGCGCCGTATGCCTTTTGGCAATGGTATTTCTTACCTGCATAAATGTAGCGGGTAGATTCTTCAATTATCCGATTTTCGGAACCGAAGAAATAATCGGTTTTCTTGCCGCTTTTGTTGTAGCTATGAGCCTTCCTTACGCTCATAAAGAAGATGCTCATATAGGAGTAGAAATACTCGTAAGACTTTTTACGGCAAAAACCCGCTCAATCATAAAAGTAATAACAAACATTATATCCTTTATACTATTTATATTCGTAACTTGGAGAATAGCAGTTTATGCTTATACAATGAAGCAAACCGGCGAAGTTTCCATGAATCTTCAGCTTCCGGAATATTATGTTATCTATATACTCTCCTTATGTTTTTTAATATTTTCTCTCTTTATCCTTAAGGACATCTTCAACTTCTTTAAAAAAAAAAATCATAAAACGGAGACGCCAGAGCAAAGACCGGAAACAATTTAAAAACGGTTAATCATAAAAATATGAAAAACAATTTCGCCGGATAACAAAGTGGTTTGTTCATTTTCAAGGCAAAAAAAATTTTCACCGCCGGAGTACTAATGTATTTCGAGGATGAAAATTTGAGCATAACGCGGAAAACGGGCAAAATACGAAGTTGTAAATCGAAATTTAAACAAAGGAAAACCAAATGGATCCCACATTACTCGGCATAATCGGCATAATTATAATGATTGCCATATTTATGACCAAAATGCCCGTAGCTTATGTTATGGCTTTAATAGGCTTTATAGGTTTCAGCCTGTTAATATCTTTTAAAGGCGGACTAAACCTGCTTTCAAGAGAAATATACTCAGCATTTTCATCCTACGACCTTACTACAATCCCCCTTTTTATACTAATGGGACAATTTGCGTTCAACGGCGGCATAAGTCGAAGGCTATACGATACAGCTTATAAATTTCTCGGAGCAATCAGAGGCGGTCTTGCTATGGCTACGGTATGCTCTTGCACCGCATTCGGAGCCGTATGCGGATCAAGCCCCGCTACAGCGGCTACAATGGCTACCGTAGGAATGCCCGAAATGAAACGCTACGGTTACACAAACAGACTTGCGGCAGGCTCCGTTTCCGCCGGCGGCGGACTCGGAATGATAATGCCTCCCAGCGTAGTGCTAATAGTCTATGGAATACTAACCGAGCAATCAATAGGCGCTTTATTTGTTTCCGGAATATTTCCGGCTTTGCTGCTGACCTTTCTTTTTATTACATGCATATACGTTACATGTTCCGTATCTCCGAAACAAGGACCAAAAGGAGACAAATTCACTTTAAAACAAAAACTAATCTCCTTAAAAAATCTGGCGGATACTCTTTTGGTTTTCATTCTGGTTATGGGCGGACTATTTAAGGGATTATTTACCCCTACCGAAGCCGCAGGCGTAGGAGCCTTCGGGGTTTTGGCAATATCCGTAATAAAACGTCAAATTACATGGAAAGGTTTTGTGAAATCATTATACGAAACCATAAGAACCTCTTGCATGGTGCTATTCTTAGTTGCAGGCGCAGTTATATTCGGAAAATTTCTGGCGGTTACAAGAATACCCTTTAACATAGCAAACTGGGTAAGCGGCTTTGATCTCCCCTCCTATATGATAATTGGATTAATCATAATAATATACTTTCTCGGCGGATGTTTTATGGATTCGCTTGCTTTAATAATGCTTACCATACCAATCTTTTTTCCTATAGTGCAAAATCTGGGTTACGACCCCATCTGGTTCGGAATAATTATAGTTTTGGTAACGGAAATGGGAGTAATAACCCCGCCCGTAGGTATCAACGTTTATGTAGTTTACGGGGTGTCTCAAAAGGTAATAAAAGGAGGAGTCCCTTTAGAATCCATATTTAAAGGAATAATCCCCTTTTTATGCGCGGTAATAGTAGGCATAATATTGCTTATGATATTTCCGAACATAGTCTTATGGCTGCCGAATCTCATGTATTGAAAAAGACAATCTTTTAAATTTGTCTTTTCAGAATGAGCATACAATAAAAAATTATAAAATTATTTTTTACTGTCTTGACTTTTGGACGCAATATACTTTACGAGCTAACAAAAGAGGAAATAAAAATCGTTGAAAACAGCGTAAAATAAGAAGAATACCGACGCTTCGCAACAGCGCGGCATAGAAACAAAATGCCTCTCAAAATTTTAAACGCCGGTATGCCCAAAACCGCCCGCATCTCGTTTTGTGGAATCCAATCTATCCGTCTCCTCAATAACCGCCTGATATACCCTTTTAATAACCATCTGGGCTATTCTATCGCCTCGCTTGATTTTATATTCTGCTTTGCCTAAATTTATAACCCCCATTTTAACTTCGCCTCTATAGTCCGCATCTATGGTTCCCGGAGAGTTTATAATCGTTATGCCATGCTTTATGGCAAGTCCGCTTCTGGGTCTTATTTGGGCTTCAAAGCCTTCGGGAATCGCAATTGCAAAGCCCGTAGGAATTAAAGTTATATCTTGCGGTTTAAGGGTTAAACTTTTTTTTATGGCGGCTCTTATATCCATTCCCGCAGACAAACCGGTCATATACTTCGGAAGCTCTATATCCTTATCCGCTTCAGGATTTAAACGTAAAAATTTTATTATAGGTTTCATAATTTGTTATACTGTTTTTTTAAATTCTTTCTTCTGTTTAGATTGTGTTAATAACGAGACTTTCCTATGATTATATTCGATTTGGAGATGTTCATTTTTTTTGTATAGTTGTTAGAAAAGCCCTGTCAAAAATCCCAAGAGACAAGCAAAAGCGGAGCAAACAAGTTTGAACGCCTCTAACCTTTGTAATCATTCTTTTGTCTATTTATTTTTTTTAATAAGGGATTTCTCCTTGCTTCGCTCGTCGAAATGACAAACAAAAATAACATTTGATTTGTATAAATAACCGGCAAAAAAAGTTGCTTCCCATTATTTCAAGCAAAGCAAAAAATCCCTTTATGATATCTGTTACAATTTTTCGTTATATCGGCGTTCCGAACAGATCATATTCCGCAGCCTCGTTTATTTTTACCGATACGACATCCCCTTTTTCAAGCTTATTATCCGCCAATGCGTTAACATAAACTATTCCGTCAACCTCCGGCGCCTGAAACCAAGTCCTGCCGGTAAAAACACCTTTTTCCTCCTCTTCGATTAAAACTTTATAGGTTTCTCCTATACGTTTTTGGTTTTTTTCAAAAGATATTTCCGCCTGTTTTTTCATAAGGGTTTTATAACGTTTTTCCGCAATTTTTTTGGTTACCTTCTTTTTAATCTTGCCGGAAGGTATATCCTTCGCACCAGAATATGTAAAAACTCCGAGATGATCGAACTTTACCTTTTTAATGAAATCGTAAAGCCGTTTAAAATCTTTTTCGGTTTCATTCGGAAATCCTACTATAAGGCTTGTGCGCAAAACCGCATTCGGAGCGTAATCTCTTATGGTATTGATAATCTCATATAACTTTTCTGCATTATATCCTCGTCCCATTTTTTTTAATATATTATCGCTTGCATGCTGAATCGGGAGGTCAAAATAGGAGGCTATATTTTTGGTTTGAGCTATGGTTTTAATTATTTTTTCATCAAGGCTTTCAGGATGGGTATAAAGAACCCTTATTATTATATCCTTTGAATATAAAAAAGCTTTTTCGGAAATCCGTTTTAATAATTCCGAAAAATCAGAGGCGACTCGCAAATCCTTTCCGTAAATGGTGGTTTCCTGCGCTATTAAGCTTATCTCTTTTGCCCCTTCCTTTGTTAAGGCTTCGGCTTCGGAACATATATCAAAAACCGATCTGCTTCTATATTTCCCTTTTAGCTTCGGTATTATACAGTATGAGCATCTTCTATTGCAGCCTTCGGCTATTTTTAGATATACGCTTTTTTTGTTTTGAATAATTCTTTTTTGATTCGGTTTTGGAAAAGGACTTAGATTTGGGTCCGGAAAAAAAATTTTCTTTCTCTTATTTATACTCGCAATTTCCGGTATTTTATGAAACGCTCCGGTTCCGACAAAATAATCTACTTCCGGCATGCTTTCCGATATTTCCTTTTCAAACCGTTGAGGCAAGCAGCCCGCTACTATTAGCTTTTTGCAAGCTCCGTTTTTTTTATTTTCCGCAAGCGACAATATTTCGTCTATTGATTCTTCTATTGCCGGAGTTATAAAAGCGCAGGTATTTATTATTATTACTTCGGCTTTGGCGGGATCGGATATTATATTCCATCCGTCCGTTTTTAAACGCCATAGTAAAAATTCGCTTTCAACTAAATTTTTAGCGCAGCCGAGACTTAAAAGATATAAACTCCCCGCATGCCGACGCGGGGAGTTATTTTTTATGTTTGATTTGTTTTCCAATAGGGCTTACCCTTTAATTTTTTTAACCTCTTTGATTACTTCTGGCATAACTTTAGACAGGTCTCCTACTACGCCATAATCCGATTTAGCAAATATCGGCGCTTCTTCATCCTTGTTTATAGCCGCTATAACTTTAGAGGACGCCATTCCTGCAAAGTGCTGTATTGCGCCGGATATGCCGCAGGCTATATAAAGGTTCGGAGAAACCACCTTGCCTGTTTGTCCCACCTGATCCGAATGGGGTCTCCATCCTTCGTCCACAGCCGCTCTTGAAGCCCCTACCGCCCCTTGCAATATTTCGGAAAGCTCCTCTATAGCGGAAAAATCGCCTTCGTTTACGCCTCTGCCGCCCGCCACTATAATATCCGCCTCTGTAAGCTCTTTTTTACCTGCATCCATTTTTTTCTCTATAAAAGTAAGGGACGCATCCTGCATATTCGCTTGAATTTTTTCTATTTCTCCTTTGCCGTCCGCCTCCTTAATCGATACGGAGTTTGCCCTTAAAGCAATAAACGCAGGTTTTCTGTTTAATATTACATCCGTTATTAATTTGCCTCCGTATATGTATCTTGAGGCGCAGACTTTGCCCTCTTCGATTGAAGCGCTTATGCAGTCTGTAGCTATTGCGCCGTTGAATTTTGCGCAAAGACGAGGCGCTATATCCTTTCCAATGCTTGTAGAACCGAGTATTATAACTTCCGGTTTCTCTTTTTCTATTATATCCGCAAGGGTTAGTACGTATTTATCAGTGATATATTCCGCAAGGGCGGGATCGTCTGCAAGTATTATTTTATCCGCCCCGTATTTTTTTATATCTTCGGCAAGATTATCAATGCCGCTTCCGAGTATTGCCGCCGTCATTTCGCAATTCATAGCGTCCGCTATTCGTCTGCCTTCGCTTAAAGCCTCATAGCTGACTTTTCTGAATATACCGTCTATTTGTTCCGTAATTACAAGCACTCTCATTTTTTTCTCCTATATTATTAAACTTTTTATTAAATTTTACCGTCTAACTTCATATTTTGCCCGTTTTCTTTGTTATACTAAAATAAACAAAATTCTTTGTTATCCTGCAAAATTTTATCATTTTTTTGGGGATTAAATATTTTTATTACTATCCCTCTCTCTTCCTATCTTATGTTTATATTACTTTAGCCTCTTCATGAAGAGCCTTTACAAGAGCCGCCGCAAGTTCCGCGGGCGTATCTCCCTGTATCATAACTCCGGCTTCTCTTTGAGAAGGCTTTTTAACCTCTTTTATTGTAAGCATAGGCTCGCCCAAATCTGCCGCGCTTATTCCTATATCTGCCAATGTTTTGGTATCTAACGGTTTTTTCTTTGCTTTCATTATGCCGGGCAAAGATGCATATCTCGGTTCGTTTAATCCGCGCTGGGTTGTTATAAGAGCGGGCAATTTTGCTTCAAATACAAATGAGCCGCCTTCTATTGTTTTTGTGCATTTAATTGTTTTATCGGTTATTTCCTCTTTTATTACCATCGAAACATGAGGAATATTTAAAAACTCCGCAGTCGCCGCTCCTACATAGTAGTTGTCGTCGTCAACCGCTCTTTGCCCCGCAATTATAAGATCATATTCAATATTTTTAAGCGCCGCCGCAAGTATTTTGGCAATTCCTGCTCCGTCGCAATTGTAAGCATCGGGGTCGTTTATAAGTATGCCGTTGTCCGCTCCCATAGCCAAAGCGGTTCTTACGGCTTCTACCGCTTTATCGTTTCCCACGGTTAATATTGTTACTGTTCCGCCGAGAGCTTCTTTTATTTTTAATGCCTCTTCAACGGCAAATTCGTCATACGGGTTTATAACCCATTTAACATCTTCGGTCTTTACCGATTTTTTATCCTCTCCTACGCTTACAAAAGATTCGGTAGAAGGAACCTGTTTTAATAATACTATTAGATTCATTTTTTATTTCCCCTTTCTTTATTGTTATTTTTTTATATTTCTACTAATATTGAGATTAATGCGGTTGTTAGTCAAATTGTTTCCCAATTATAAAAAAAATTAACCCGCCAATTACTGTAATCATTACCCCTAAAATTATTATTCCCACAGGTTTTTTATACCATAATTTCTTATAATTTTTGCTGCGTTGCTTTAGAGCCGAATAAAGATCGCATTCTGTATAATGTTGTGGAGATAGGCTTGAGAATAGCCATCTCCGATCATTTTCAATTTGCTTCTCCTCTTCAAGCATTTTATGTCTAATATCTTGATCTGTTTCATCGGAGAATCGGCTTATATAAGAAGCAAAGTAGCCAAATTTTTTAAAGACAACTTCCGGACAAAAATTATCAAATATCTGTCCCTTGCCGAAAATTGATATTTTCTCTTCCATTGTTTGTGGACATAAATCACTTTTTTCCCAAAACTTCAATAATCGCTTATCTTCCACGAGGTTCGATCTTGATAGCTCTGGCTTCTCCCATCAGAGGCAAACTCTGGTAATATCGCGGGCAGGCCTCCACGTAAGTAAAAGGGCAGCGAATGTTCACTTCTTGGTCTAAACTTTTTTTCTTATACCAATCTAAATCCGGCGCTATAACTGACATTGTTTAGCTAAAATATCCTTTAATTGAAAATGGCGTTTACCATTTTGCTTTTTCATAATTTTTTAAAATATTTTTATCCTTTGTTAATAGAATATTACGATTTGCAGCTGCATTCGAGACAATAATTCGATCAAATGGATCTCTTGTCCAAAAAAAATCCAATGCAACGCTTATAATAGTATTAAAGCTTTTATTACATACCTTTAATCCTATTTTATTGAACAGATCAAATACAATATCATTAGCTTCGTATGTAATGCGTTTAATTTCAAATAGATATTGCAACTCCAACCTCACGGCAGGAGAAATAAAAATTTCGTGATCATTTATTAGTTCTTTAGCATATTCGCTTAACCTTTCTATTTGACCTGCATACAGCCATACAACTATGTGCGTATCAAGGTAAATCAAAATTCATCTCCTTTTCCCATGTAATATCTACAAGCTCGTCAGGGTTTCCTTTTATTGCGTCTGGTCGCAAGACGAGGTTTTGAAGTTTTTTTGCCTTGCCTGAAGGCATAATTATTAACTTTTTACCTTGCTTATCTATTTCAATCGGCATTCCTGTGCGTAATACTTCGTCAAACAGATTGTATATATTTACTTTTGATTCAATTAAAGAAACTGTTTTCATATATGTCATCCTTTACTTATGATTACGACGGTTTTATTTGTCAATTTTTCTCTATCATATGTTTCTTCTGTATTTTCCGCCTACGTTATGAAGCGCTTTTGTAATCTGCCCAAGCGAGCAGTATTTAACTGTGTTCATAAGCTCTTCAAAAACGTTTTGGTTTGCCAAAGCCGCCTGCTGAAGCCCTTTTAAAGCCTCCGGCGCATGCTCTTGATTTTTATTGTGAAATTCCGCAAGCCTTGTAAGCTGAGAATTTTTTTCCTCTTCTGTGGCTCTTGCAAGCTCTATGTTTTCGCTTAACTGATCTTCGTCCGCATCGGCTTCTCGGAATGTATTGACTCCTACTATCGGATGCTCTCCCGTATGTTTCAGATGTTCGTAATATAATGATTCGTCTTGTATTTTATTTCGCTGATAACCGGTTTCCATAGCGCCCAAAACCCCGCCTCGTTCCGTTATTCTGTCAAATTCTGATAGAACCGCCTCTTCTACAAGACTTGTAAGCTCTTCTACTATAAAGCTTCCTTGTAGGACGTTTTCATTTATTGCAAGCCCCCATTCCCTGTTTATTATTAATTGTATTGCAAGGGCGCGGCGGACTGATTCTTGACTCGGCGTTGTAATTGCCTCGTCAAATGCGTTTGTATGCAAGCTGTTGCAGTTGTCGTATATTGCGCAAAGCGCCTGTAATGTCGTTCGTATGTCGTTAAATTGTATTTCCTGACTATGTAATGATCTACCGGAGGTTTGTATATGATACTTTAACATTTGAGAACGGACGGAAGCACCATATTTTTCTTTAAGCGCAATCGCCCATATTCTTCGGGCTACTCTGCCTATAACCGTATATTCGGCATCCATTCCGTTTGAAAAGAAAAATGAAAGATTGGGGGCGAACGCATTTATGTCCATTCCTCTTGAAAGGTAGTATTCAACGTAGGTAAATCCGTTTGCAAGGGTAAAGGCAAGCTGGGTAATCGGGTTTGCCCCGGCTTCGGCTATGTGGTAGCCTGATATTGATACGGAATAAAAGTTACGGACATTTTTTTGTATAAAGTATTCCTGTATGTCTCCCATCATTTTTAAAGCAAAGTCCGTAGAAAACAGGCAGGTATTCTGCCCTTGATCCTCTTTTAATATGTCTGCCTGAACCGTGCCTCTTACTTTGGATAGGGTATCAGCTTTTATTTTTTCGATTTTTTCGGCTGAAGGCTCTTTTTTCTGTTCCGCTTTAAATTTGTCTATCTGCCGATCTATTGCGGCATTTAAAAACATAGCGAGCATTATGGGAGCGGGTCCGTTTATTGTCATTGATACGGAGGTGTTTGGCGAGGCAAGATCGAACCCGTCATAGAGAACTTTTACGTCTTCCAATGTGCATATGCTTACCCCGGAGGTTCCTACTTTGCCGTATATGTCCGGTCTTATTTCCGGATCGCGTCCATATAAAGTAACCGAATCAAATGCGGTGGAAAGGCGTTTTGCTTTGTAGTTTCCGGATAAAAGCTTGAATCGTCTGTTTGTTCTTGCGGGATCTCCTTCGCCCGCGAACATTCTTGTGGGGTCTTCGTCCGCTCTTTTTAATGGAAAAACTCCGGCGGTAAAAGGAAAGCGTCCCGGAAGGTTTTCTTTTCGCAGCCATTGATATATTTCGGGCTTGGATTTAAAATTAGGCAGCGATATTTTAGGTATTTTCTTTTGAGATAAGGAGGTTTTATAAAGAGGTATTTTTATTATTTTATCTCGAACAGTATAGACGAACTCCTCTTTTTTATAATTCTGTCGGATTTTGTCCCAATCTTTAAGAAGGTTTTCCGTTTCTTTGTCTATCTTTTCTTCGGCTGTTTTAATTTGATTTTTAAGCGTTTCCGATAATTCGGAAGATTTATTCTCTTTTTCGATTATTTCCGCAGCCTTTTTAAGATGCCATGCTTTTTCTATATTTTTTCTATTTGTTTCGGTTTGATCATGGTATTTGCGAACGGTATCGCTTATTTCTGCAAGATAACGAATTTTTTCTGGCGGTATTATTATGGTTTTTGATGTTGAATATTTTATGTTAGGCGGAGTTATATTCGATTTAAAGGCTACGCCTGTTTTTTTGTTTATTGCCTCTATCAGCGCAGAATATAAAGCGGTAACTCCGTCGTCGTTGAATTTTGAAGCTATGGTTCCGTAAACCGGCATGTCCTTCGGCTTTTGATCCCATGCGTCTTGGTTTCTTAAAAACTGTTTTCGGACGTCTCTAAGAGCGTCTTCGCCTCCTTTTTTTTCAAATTTGTTTATTGCTATAAGGTCGGCGTAATCAAGCATGTCTATTTTTTCAAGCTGAGATGCGGCGCCAAATTCGCTTGTCATAACGTATAAGGATATATCGGATATATCGGTAATTCTGGAATCGCCTTGTCCTATGCCTGCGGTTTCGGTAATAATAAGATCATACCCTGAGGCTTTTGCCGCCTGTATAGCCTCGTAAAGCATTTCGGAAACTTCGGTTAAAGATTCTCTTGTCGCAAGGGAGCGCATATAAACCCTGTTGTCGTCTATGGCGTTCATTCGTATTCTATCGCCCAAAAGCGCGCCGCCGGTTTTACGTTTGGAAGGATCGCTGCATATTATCGCTATTTTTATGTCTTTAACGTCGCGTAAAAAACGAAGAATTAATTCGTCCGTTAAAGAGGATTTGCCGGCGCCGCCCGTGCCTGTAATTCCTATTACCGGAATTTTTTTATCGGAGGCTTTTTCTTTAAGCGCCGCAGCCAAAGAATCGCTTTTTGCTTTGTCGGTTTTTTTAAACTGCTCTATTGCGGTAATAAAGTTTGCCGTAAGAAGTTTGTTGTCCGGGTTAAGTTCGTTTATCCTTTTTTCTATGTTTTCTTTTAGGGTCGAAAAATCAAGGAGACTCATCATATGATTTATCATTCCTTGAAGCCCCATTTTTGCTCCGTCTTCAGGGGAA
>JAOZTP010000178.1 GCA_029939135.1 Desulfobacterales bacterium | reverse complement strand
ATCATAGCAGCTTACCCTATAGCCGCCCTGATAACTTAATTTATAGAAATGATAAACCGGTCTATTTTAAAAGACCTTTACCGTTAAGCTTGGATAAAGATGATATTGGAGTTTTAAAAGCAGGGACCCAAAGATAAGTAGAATACTCCGTTAATATATATTAGCAGTAAATTCTATCTAATTTAATAAAGTATCAAACCGTAGGACATATTTGAACAAATTCTTGTTGAAGTTGAAGTTGATTAAAAAAACAGATCGGTTATTGAGTTGATTTTTGAATAAAATATTAAATTATGTTGCATCGTAATGAATGGAAAAAAGATTACGTTCAAAAAATAATGAGGGAAGACAATGATAGTTGGAAAAAGAAAACCTTTTGACGAAATAAAAGATTCGTTAAAAGGATACAAAAAAATCTTAAACGTCGGATGCGGAACCTGCGTTGCCGTATGTTTGGTGGGCGGAGAAAAAGAGGTCGAGGTCATAAACGCCGAACTTGACATGGCGTTCAGGCTTAATAATGAAGATATTGCGGTTGACGGCATTACTATAGAAAGACAATGCGACAGAGAATATCTTGAATTGTTAGACGACAAAGTTAAAAATTATGACGCTCTTCTTACAATGGCATGCGGAGCCGGCGTTCAGTTTTTGGCGGAAAGATTTCCGGAAATTCCGGTATTTCCTGCGGTTGATACAACATTTATAGGAGTAAATCAGGGAGTTGGCTGGTATGAAGAGAGATGCCGTTCCTGCAGTAGCTGCGTTTTGGGAATGACAGGCGGAATATGCCCCGTTACAATGTGCGCAAAAGGCTTATATAACGGACCATGCGGCGGAACCAACAAAGGAAGCTGCGAAATAGATAAAGATCAGCCATGCGCTTGGCACATGATATACGAGCGTTTGGCAAAACAGGGGCGTCTCGATATAATAAAAGAATTTAAACCCGCGCAGAATTGGGAAAACCAAATACCAAGAACCGTAATACAGCCGGGTTATACTAAGTCGTAAAACCAAAATTTTATATATATAATATATAAGGAAGCTAACATGGATGCTAATATAAAATCAGGGAGTAATCTTGAAAAAGTTTTAAAATCCGGGCAATTTGCATTTACCGGAGAATTGGGTCCTCCGCGCGGAACAGACGTAGCGGAGGTAAAAGAAAAAGCCGCTCATTTAAAAGGAAACGTAGATACGGTTAATATAACCGACAATCAAACAGCGGTTGTTAGAATGGCAAGCTGGGCAGCCTCTTTAATACTGATGTCCGAGGGGCTCGAACCTAATTATCAAATGGTATGCAGAGATAGAAACCGCTTGGCAATGCAGGCGGACATACTCGGAGCTTCTGCTCTCGGAATAAAAAATATGCTCTGCCTTTCCGGAGATCATCAAAAATTCGGAGATCATCCGCAGGCGTTAGGCGTATTTGACATAGATTCCATGCAGCTTATAAACATGGTTAAAACAATGCGCGACGAAGGGAAATTTTTAAGCGGAGACGAAATCCATCAGCCGCCTAAAATGTTTATAGGAGCCGCCGCAAATCCGTTTGCCGAACCATACGAATGGAGAGTATATAGACTTGCAAAAAAAATAAACGCAGGGGTTGATTTTATCCAAACTCAGTGCATATACAACATGGAAAGATTCAGAACTTGGATGAAACAGGCAAACGACATGGGGCTTACCGAAAAAGTTTTCATACTTGCCGGAGTAACTCCTATGAAAAGCGTAGGAATGGCAAAATACATGAAAAACAGAGTTCCCGGCATGGATGTTCCTGATGAGATCATCAAAAGACTTCAAGGAGTCGATAAAAAAGCCGTAGCCGAGGAAGGCATAAAAATAGCCTGCGAACAAATAGAGGAATTCAAAGAAATGAAAGGGGTTGCCGGAGTGCATCTTATGGCTATAGAATGGGAGCATAAAGTTCCTGAAATAGCCGAAAGAGCAAAAGTTTTGCCTCGCCCTGTTCTCTAATCTGTAATAGGTCTTTTTAAAAATAAAAAAGCGAAAAAGTATTCTTTTAAAAACAAAAGATATTTTTTCGCTTTTTTTATGCGCCCTGCCCAAATCAAGCAAAAAAGTTTTTTTCTACAAAAAACAAATAAATAAAACCCTCTTGATTATAGTTATAAAATTGATTATATAATTATAACGGCTTAAAAAGGTCGAATTACTGCTTATCATATTGACTTTCTCAATCTCATCTTGAATCTCACAACGGAATCTTTTTTTTCATAAATTTTTAACGGTAAAATATTATTACGAAACAAACTGTTTTACCCGTCATTGCGCCGGCAATATTTTACCGCAAAAAATAATTGCCATTTTTAAAAAATTCAAACTCAAGTATTTTGAGCGTTACGCTTAACATCCCTCAAGATAAGCGAGTTTGCAATATGTTTAAAAACTTTAATTTACAAAGGATAAAGCAATGAAAAAAAGATTTTTTTATTGTAGGCAAATACTTTCCGCTCTACTTTCGACATTATTAATTACCTCAAATATAGCGCTGGCGCAGCCGATAGTCGTCGCTACCGGAAGCGGGGCTACAAACGTTTATTTGGCTCCAAACGGAGTTCCTGTAGTAAATATAGACACCGCGAACAACAAGGGGCTTTCTCATAACAAATTTATACAATACAATGTCGAAAAAAACGGATTAATTTTAAACAACGGCAATCCTACTTTAATAGACCGAAAATCCCAGCTTGCCGGACAAATCCTTGCAAATCAGAATCTAAATCAAGAGGCAAAATTTATACTTAACGAAGTAACTTCGCCTAACAGGACCAGATTGGAAGGTTTTACCGAAGTCTTGGGAGGAAAAGCGGACGTTATCATTGCAAATCCTTTTGGAATTACCGCGGAGGGCTGCGGGTTTATGAATACGGATAGGGTAACTTTAACTACCGGCTCGCCGAATATAGAAACGGACGGGACATTAAAAAGTTTTAACGTTTCAACCGGAGATCTGTTAATACAGGGAGAAGGAATAAATGCAAACTCTCAACAACTGCTTGATATTGTAACCAGATCCGCAAAAATAGACGGACAAATCAACGTTCCCACATTAAATATTCTTACCGGAACAAACCAATGGGAGTATGCCGCGGGAACAAATCAAGCCGATTATGCCGCAGACGGCGTAACCGGCGATGCAACTCCGGACGGAGACGCTCCGACTTATGCAATAGATTCAACCGTATTGGGCGGATTAT
>JAOZTP010000062.1 GCA_029939135.1 Desulfobacterales bacterium | reverse complement strand
TTTCTTCGGCTTGTTGTATGGGTATTATTTTTTCTGCAAGCATTTTTGCCGAATTTTGATCTTTTTCTATTTTCCCTTTCACAATAACGGGAGTATCTTTTTCCAGTAGTTCTCTTGCAACGGTATAAACGGAGTTGAAAACGGTTATTTCTATTGTTCCTTTAAAATCTTCAAGTATAATAAACGCCATCTGATCCCCTTTTTTTGTTAATATGGTTTTAACGTTTATTATAATTCCGCCTATTTTTTCAATCGCTCCAGCCGTTGCATTTAAAACGGTTTCGGTATCGCGGGTGGTAAAACTTTTTAACGTATCCGCGTAGGCGTCAAGCGGATTGCCGGAAAGGTAAAAGCCGAGTATCTCTTTTTCAAGTTTTAAAATTTTATTTTGATCAAATTCTTCTATGTCTGGCATATTAGGCGTTACTTCAAGTTCTTTTTCCACTTCCGTATCAAATAGGGCTTTTTGAGGAGATTTTTTATCTTTTTGTATTTTCTGCCCCATTTCTATGGCGTCGTCTAGCACCTCTAACATTTGAGATCTTTTATAATTTGTAGAATCGAATGCGCCGCATTTGATAAGGCTTTCGGTAACTCTTTTATTTACTTTGCCGGAAACCGCTCTTTGAGTAAAGTTATAAATAGATGTAAATTTTTCGTTTTCTCTTTCTTCGCATATTTTTTCTATGGCGGCGGCTCCTACGTTTTTAACTGCGGTAAGTCCGAATCTTATAGCGTTATTTTCTACGGTAAATTCTTTTGAGCCTCTGTTTATATCAGGAGGCAGTATTTTTATCTTATGGGTTTTACATTCGGCTATGTATTTAGCTATGCTTTCGGTAGAATGAACTTCGCTTGTAAGTAGCGCCGCCATGAATTCAAGAGAAAAATGGGCTTTTAAGTAGGCTGTTTGAAAGGCTATAAGAGCGTAAGCCGCGCTATGAGATTTATTAAAACCGTAACCGCCGAATTTTTCTATAAGATCAAACAGCTTTTCGGCTTTTATTTTATTTATGCCGTTTTCAATCGCTCCGCTTATAAATCTTTCTTTATGCTTTGCCATTATGTGGGTAAGTTTTTTACCCATAGCTTTTCTAAGATCGTCGGCTTCTTCCATAGAGTATTTGGCGGCTTCTCCGGCTATGTTCATAACCTGTTCCTGATAAACTATAACTCCGTATGTTTCTTTTAATATTTTTTCAAGCTCGGGTATGAAATATTCAACTTTTTGTCTTCCGTGTTTTCTATCTACATAATCGTTTATCATTCCACTTTCCATAGGTCCTGGTCTGTAGAGCGCCACTAATGCTATTATGTCGTCAAAGCATGAAGGTTTTAATTTTATAAGCAGATCTTTCATGCCGGAGCTTTCAAGCTGAAATACGCCGTTTGTATCTCCTTTTGTAAGAAGCTTGTAGCTTTTTTTATCGGATAGGTTAAGGTTTAAGATGTCTGGCGGAGTTTTGCCAGATTTTGCGATCGCTTTAAGGGTGTTTTCTATAACCGTAAGGTTGCGGAGTCCTAAAAAATCGAACTTAACAAGCCCGATTTCCTCTACGGCTTTCATTTCAAACTGGGTTGCGGTCTCCCCTTTTTTACCTTTTATCAAAGGAAGATATTCTACTATCGGTTTATCAGATATTACCACTCCAGCCGCATGAGTGGAAGCGTGACGCGCCAGCCCTTGAAGTCTTTTGGATATATCGAACAGCTTGGCTATTTTTGGGTCTTCCATAACAAGTTTTGCAAGCTGGGGCTCCTGTTTTAAGGCGTCTTCTATGGTTATATTTAATGTGTCCGGGATTAGTTTCGCTATGGGATCTACCTGATTAAGAGGTATGTCTAAGACTCGTCCTACGTCTCGTATAACCGCTTTTGCCTTTAATTTTCCGAAGGTGCTTATTTGGGCTACATAATCTTCGCCCCCGTATTTGTTTACAACATATTTAAATACGTTTTCTCTGCCTTCTATGCAGAAATCTATATCTATATCAGGCATGCTTATTCTTGCGGGATTTAAAAAACGTTCGAATATTAATCCGTATTCAAGAGGGTCTAATCCGGTAATTCCCAAAGAGTATGCAACGAGGCTTCCGGCTGCGGAGCCTCTTCCTGGTCCTACCGGTATGCTGTTTTTTTTTGCATGTTTTATAATGTCTGCAACTATTAAAAAGTATCCGCAAAAACCCATTTTTTTAATAACCGATATTTCATAATCAAGTCTTTTTGCATAAACGGCTATATCGGCGTTCTGGTTTTTGCTTTTTATTTGCAATCTTCTTTTTTCAAAACCTTTTTCAACTTTTTTTTCAAATATTTCTTCTATGCTTTTATTTTTTTCTTTTATCTCAAATTTCGGAAAATGGTATTTTTTAAAGCTAAGATCAACTTCGCATTTTTGTGCAATTTTTACGGTGTTTTCCAAAACTTGGGGAGTATCTGCAAAATATTCTTCCATTTCTACGGGCGATTTAAAATAGAGCTGATCCGTATTGAATTTTAATCTTGCGGTATCATTTACTTTTTTTCCGGTTTGAATACATAAAAGGGCGTCGTGCGCTTGAACGTCTTCTTTGGTAAGGTAATGACAGTCGTTTGTAGCGACTACCGGTATGGACAATCTTTTGCTCATATCGAATAAGGCGGCGTTTATTTTTTCCTGTAGCTGTATGCCGTTGTGCTGAACTTCGAGAAAAAAATTGTCTTCTTTGAAAATTTTTAAGTAGGATTTTGCGATTTCGTCCGCCGCTTCAATGTCTTCTTGCGCAAGTTTTGAGGGTATTTCTCCTTTAAGGCATGCGGAAAGGGCTATTATGCCGTCGGCATGTTTGCTTAATATTTCTTTGTCTATTCGAGGTTTGTAATAGAAGCCTTTGATGTGGGCGATTGAAGAGAGTTTGCAAAGATTTTTATACCCTTCGTTGTTTCTGGCAAGCAGAATAAGATGAAACGATTTTTTATCTGCCGGGGTTTTACTTTCCATTTTTCCGGAGGCAATGTAGGCTTCGCATCCTATTACCGGATTTATACCGGCTTTTTTGGCTTGTTTATAAAAATCCAAAACTCCGAACATAACGCCATGATCTGTTATCGCTACATGTTTCATGTTGAATTCGGAAGCTTTTTTAAGCATTGAATCTATTCGGATTGCTCCGTCTAACAGGCTGTAGTCCGTATGCGTGTGAAGATGGACAAACGGGATTTTGCTGTTTCGGTTCTGCATTTTTCCTCTGTTATATGGCAAACTTGTATTATTTTTTCAATAATGCGAGTTTACTTTCGGTTATTTTTTGTATTCTGTCTTTATAATTGGAAATAATTAAATGAAAAAAATATCGTTTAATACTCCGTTCTGTAATTAGGCGCTTCTTTTGTTATTATTACGTTATGGACATGGCTTTCTCGCATTCCTGCGGCGCTTATCCTTGTAAACTTTGCTTTTTCTCTTAATTCTTCTATTGTTTTTGCGCCTATGTACCCCATGCCCGCTTTTAATCCGCCTACAAGCTGATATATGCTGTCTGCAAGCTTGCCTCTATACGGAACTCTTCCCACTATGCCTTCCGGAACCAATTTGTTTTTTTCCTCTTCTTTTCCTGCCTGATAATATCTGTCTTTGCTTCCGGCGTTCATAGCCTCTATCGATCCCATTCCCCTGTAAACTTTATAGCTTCTACCCTGATATATTATAAGCTCGCCGGGGCTTTCTTCTGTTCCGGCAAAGAGGCTTCCTATCATAACGGTATGGGCGCCCGCTCCCAAAGCTTTTGTAATGTCTCCGGAATATTTGATGCCGCCATCCGCATTTAAAGGAACTCCTGTTTTATCGGAGATTGCTTTGCAGTTTAAAATAGCCGAAGCCTGAGGAACTCCTACTCCTGCTACAATTCTTGTGGTGCATATGGAACCGGGGCCTATTCCTATTTTAACGCAGTCGGCTCCTGCTTTAATAAGGTCTTCGACTCCTTTTTCCGCAGCGACGTTTCCGGCTATAACTTCAATGTTTGAAAATTCGCTTTTTAGCTTGATAACAGCCTGTAAAACGTTTTTTGTATGTCCATGCGAGGTATCTATAAGCAAAACGTCGGCTCCGGCTTTTATAAGAGCATTCGCCCTTTCTTCCATATCCGCGCCTACTCCTACAGCGGCCCCTACTCTTAATCTTCCTTTTGAATCTTTGCAGGCATTCGGATATTTTTTAACTTTTTCTATATCTTTAAATGTTATCATGCCTGTAAGTTTGCCCTTGTCGTCCACTACAAGGAGTTTTTCTATTCTATGTTTATGAAGAAGCGCTTTAGAGTTTTCGAGACTGATTTCTTCTTTTATGATAATAAGGTTTTCCGCCGTCATAACGTCGGATACTTTTTTATCCATAGAGGTTTCAAATCTAAGGTCTCGGTTTGTAATTATTCCTACAAGCTTATCTTTTTTGGTTACTGGAACTCCCGATATTTTATATTTTTTCATAAGTTCCAAAACTTCGGTAATCGGTTTGTCCGGCTCAATTGTAATAGGATCTACTATCATTCCGCTTTCCGATTTTTTAACTTTATCAACTTCTAACGCCTGATTTTTTATATCTATGTTTCTATGTATGAATCCGATTCCGCCCATGCGCGCCATAGTAATGGCGGTAGGCGCTTCTGTTACGGTATCCATAGCCGCGCTTACTATCGGGACGTTTAAGGCGATGTTTTTGGTTAATTTTGTAGCGGTATTAACTTGGTTGGGCAGTATGCCAGAATATTGAGGCATTAAAAGAAGATCGTCAAAAGAGTATGATTCTTCGGGAGTGATTTTTGTCATAACAGCTTCCTCTTATATTTTAATTATGATATTTCTCCGCGCTTTGTCGGCTGAAATGAGAAGCAAAAAAAGTTGCTTTTTTATCTTGTAGAGGGCGCTATTGCTTTTTGTCATTTCGACCGAAGCGAGATTTTTTTTATTTTGTTACAGGTATGTTGATTGTTTTTATTTGTCCGTCAAAAGATAAAGAAAGTTTTAGCATTTCGGCGGAGGCAGCCTCCTCTTTGTAACCCGGGAAAAATAGGATTCCATATCCGATTTGGTTCGGCAGTATTGTTTTGTTTTCCAATTTTTTATTTTCCAGATCGTTTTGTATTTTTTCTTTTGTGTTCATATATCCTTCAACTCCGCCGCTTATTGCTCCTGCCGCCGCTCCTATTGCGGCTCCTTTGCCTATGGCTTCGCCTATGTCATCGCCGGTTATTATCCCTATTGCAAGCCCCGAAACTGCGCCTACAGCTCCCATAAGAAGCGCCGGTTTAGCCGCTCCTGCCGCAGTTTCGCCTATATCGACATGTTTTTCTATTCTTTTTGCGGTTCTTTCGGATGTGTTTACGGGCCAAGCCTGATTTTTATTATCTATTATGAAGGTTTGGTCCGAAATTATTTTTATGTTATTTGTTCCTTCGTTTTCAAATGAGATTCCTACAGGTAGAAGTCCGGCTTTTCTTATATTGAATCCGAAGGTTTCTTTTGCTTTTTGAATATCTTCGTAAGATAGCGCCGAAACATGTAGTCCGTTGATAACGGACATATCGGATAAGGCTATGGGCTGAACTCTATCTTTATATGTACAGGCGGTTATAAGGGAGAGTAAACAGAGAAGTATAAATATTTTTTTTAAGTATAAATATGGTTTTATCATTTTAAGATCTCCTTTTTATATGTTTATATCTATTCGGAAAGAGCGAGCATTTTTTTATTATGAGATTTCTCTCGCCGCGCTTGTAGAAATGGCATGGCAAAAAAATGGCTGCCGTTATGCCGAGCAAAGGGCAAAATTTCTCTATAATTTAGTAGGAAAGGTTTCCTTTCCTTTTTATACAGATGGGTTTTAACTCAAAATAAAGGTTTGTTCAATACGGAAAAGCCGTTTTTTTAATTCTGCTTTCCACCTTTTTATACTTCATATTCCGCCGCGGCATTTTCAAAACGGGTGCAGCTTGATACGAAGGTAAGGGTAACGATTCCCGTAGGTCCGTTTCTCTGTTTTCTTATTAGTATTTCGGCTTTGCCTGAGTTTGGATTGTCTTCCGATTTATTATAAACTTCGTCTCTATATATAAAGGTAACAACGTCGGCATCCTGTTCTAATGCGCCAGATTCTCTTAAGTCGGATAATACTGGTCTTTTATCCTGTCTTTCTTCCAATTTTCTATTGAGCTGGGAAAGAGCTACTACCGGAATATCAAGCTCTTTTGCCAGTATTTTTAAGGATCTGGAAATATCGGATATTTCAAGGTCTCTTCTTTCAAGATCGCTTCTTGTTTTCATAAGCTGTATGTAATCTATTATTACCATTCCGAGATCTTTTTCCATTTTAAGACGTCTTGCTTTTGTTCTTATTTCCATAGCCGATGTTCTGGGAGAATCATCTATGTATATGGGGGCTTCGCTTAAAGCCCCCGCAGCGTCCGTGATTTTTGAAAAGTCCTCTTTGCTTAAAAATCCGCTTCTTATTTTAGAGGAATCTATTCTTGCTTCGGAGCATAAGAGGCGCATTGCAAGCTGCTCTTTTGACATTTCCAAAGAGAATATAGCTACCGGAATGTTGTTATTAACCGCAGCATTTCTTGCTATGTTCATCCCGAAAGCGGTTTTTCCCATGCTTGGTCTTCCAGCTATGATTATAAAATCGGATTTTTGCAATCCTGCCGTCATTTCGTCGAATTTAGTAAATCCGGTTTCCACTCCGGTTACAAGCGCTTTATTTAATTGTCTTTCTTCTATTACGTCTATAGCGTCTTGCACTATATTTGATATGCGGAAAAAACCGGGGTTTGTTTTGTTTTCGGAAATTTCAAATACCGCATTTTCGGCAAAGTCTATTACGTCGCTTACGTTTCCGCTGTCTTGGTAGCAAAGTTTGGTTATATGGGCGGCTTTTTCTATTAGTCTGCGTAAAGTAGCCTTTTCGCGCACTATGTTTGCGTAATGTTTGGAGTTTGAGGGCAGAGGTACCGTATCGGTGAGTTTTGCGAGAAAAAAGGCTCCGCCCGCTTTTTCAAATTCCCCTTTTTCTCTTAGTTTGTTGGATAAGGTAATAAGATCGATCGGCTCGTCTTCGTTAAAGAGTTCGGTTATTGCCGAAAATATTACCCCATGAGCGGATTTATAAAAATCTGCAGGGGTTAAAACTTCAAGTATGTCAAGCAGGTTTTCGTTGTCTATTAGTATTGCGCCGAGTAAAGATTCTTCAGCCTCTTGATTTTGAGGCGGTATTTTTAACGATAAAAGTTTGTTTGCGTCTGCTTTGTTCATTTTAAATAACGTTTAAAAGGTTAAATGCTTGGGGAAGCAAGTTTATTGCGGAAATAATTGATTTGCCCTCGTATCGAGGCGTCATTGCGAGTTCCTTTTTCTATTTCGTTTATGGAATGAAGGACTGTCGCATGGTATCGGTTAAAACTTTTTCCTATTGCCGCAAGTGGCTGATCCGTATATTTTCTTGCAAGATACATAGCCACTTGCCTTGGACGGACCATTGTTTTTTTACGAGATTTCGACTCTATATCTTCGGGAAGTATTCCGTAATGTTTGCAGACCTCTTTTTTAATGTAGTCTAATGTTATTATTTTATACTGTCCTACTATGTTTTCTATAACGCCTTTTGCAAGCGGCACATCTATATCTAATCCGAGAAGAGACGCTTTGGTTATAACTCCGAGCAGTCCGCTTTCAAGCTCTCTTATGTTTCCGGTAAGCTCGCCGGCAAGATATGTCATAACTTTTTGAGGTATTTTATCGTAATGATTAAATTCAGCCTTTTTTTTCAATATTTTTAATCTGGTTTTAAAATCCGGCTGCGAGATATTGGATATTATTCCGCAAGTAAGGCGAGAGCTTAATCCGTCGTCAAGTTTCGGTATTTCCGCAGGAAGATATTGACTTGTAAAAATAATTTTTTTATCGGAATCAAAAAGGGAGTCTAATACAAGGCTTAATTCTTGCTGAGATCTTTTTTTGCCGCTGAAAAAATCTATATCTTCTATTAAAAGAACATCGCAATGTTTTCTGTATTTATCTTTAAATTTATCCAAACAGCTGGTTTGGATTGCGGTTACCATTTCGTTGGTAAAATCTTCCGCGGTTAAGTAGCAAACTTTTTTATCGCTAAAATGGGTTAAAATGTGACGTCCTATTGCCTGTGAAAGATGACTTTTGCCCATTCCGGTTTTGGATAAAAGCAAAAGAGAATTTTGGGAGTTATTTTTTTTGGATGCAAGCGAAAGAGATGCGGAATAGGCGAAGTCGTTATTATTCCCGACTACAAAGCTGTCAAAAGTAAAATTTTTTCTTAAAGGACGCCCTCCGTAAAGCCTTAAATAAATATCGGGCAGTTGTCTTTGGTTTAATACAGGTTTTTTTTTGGCTTTTTTATCATTATATTGTCTGAGTTTAAAGCTAATGGTTATAGTGGAGCCTACGATTTTTTTCCCCGCTTGAATTATAAGGGATTCGAATCTTTGTTTGACTGTTTTTTTTGTAAAGGAATTAGCGCAGGAAAGCGTAAGTTTCCCGTTGTTATATTCTACGAACCGAATTGGTTCCAGCCACATTTTAAAAATATGCGCGGGCACTTCATTTCTTATCGAATTTTTTATTTTATTCCAAATATTATCCATATAAAAATATATTTATTCCAAAATTAGTATTTAATGCGGTTTAAAGCGATTGTCTCTGTATTTTAAAGGTTTTTAAGTTTAAAATAGAATTTAACGTTCTGTTTTTCAAAAGACGTCAGTTTTTTATAAAATCGGCTCTTATATGTCAAACCCGATAGATTTTGATTTGTGCTAAATAGGTCGCCCTTATCATCAATCGAAATAACCTATTGAAATTAAAAGATAATAATTGGCAAGTAAGCGTTACCTCTTACATAATAAAGGGCTTGGGTAATATCTCCAATATTGTTAGAAATTTTAGACACATTTGAAGTTATCAACAGGATATTAACAATTGATGATCTTGGAAATACTTCCAAATTCTATTAAAATTGCTTTTTTTCTTTTTTGCGCTTCCTGCTTTTGATAATATTTTATTTTTTAAGTTAGTTAAGCCTGTTTTATTTTTTTTATAATTTTATTATGTGATTTTTTCCCTTATCGCTTCTTTATATTGAAAGTAAAAAAGCATGCGTTAAAATAACATGGAAAAGATAGGAAGCCTGACTCATCTATCGAAGGGATAAACTTTTTAATTGTTTTTATAATATAAAAGTATTGATAATCGGAAATGATATTTTATGGCAATAGAGAAAAGAGGTTAAATTTATTTTTTAATTGCAGCTTTAATATTAATGTTTTAGAGATATTTTTTTGAAAACAAACGAAATTTTTATAACTGTAGTTAAGGCGTAATCAATAACTATTATTAAAATAATAAGGAGATTTTTTTTTCGCTATATAGAATAGGCTTTGCGATTACGGCAAACATTTTTTTGCTTGTAATATCGACAAGCAAGAAGAGAAGAAATTTAATAATTAAAACCTTTAGTATGGCACAATAATTTTTATGACGGAATTTTTAGATATATTATTTGCTCCAGATAACCGATTTGTCAGGCTCTCCCTTTATGCGGGGCTGCTTGCCTCCATTGCTTTCGGGGTTATAGGAACTTATGTGGCTGCCCGCAAGATCGCCTATCTTGCAGGCGCGATATCGCATTCCGTTTTATGCGGGATCGGAGCGAGTTTTTTTTTACAGTATAAATTTAATATGCTATGGCTTACCCCTTTTTACGGAGCGGTTATATCTGCGGTTATATCTGCGGTTATAGTAGGGTTTGTAAGTATTTATGCAAAAGATAAAGAGGATGCGGTTATATCTGCGGTCTGGGTTATAGGGATGGCTGGCGGACTTATTTTTATAGATTTAACTCCCGGATATTTTGAGATAACAAGCTATCTTTTCGGCGATATACTGCTTATTTCCAAACAGGATATTTTTTTAATAGCCGGAATAGACGTCTTGACGCTTTTTATCTCTTTTTTATTTTATAATAAACTACTTGCGGTTACTTTTGACGAAGAGTTTGCAAAATTAAGGGGCATAAATACAAAATTATTTTATATACTGCTGTTATCTCTTACTTCGCTTACTATTATTCTTATGATTAGGATAGTGGGAATTTTGATGGTTATAGCTTTATTAACGCTTCCGGCTTGCTGCGCGCAAGAGTTCGGCAAAAAAATTTCGCATATCATGCCTCTTGCCGTGTTATTTTGCGCCGTATTTATTTTTGCCGGCATCTGGGTAAGCTATGTATATAATTTGTCAACCGGACCCGTTATTATTATAATAGCGGGCATTACATATTCTATTTTGATATTACGGGGTAAGATTTTTAAAAAAAGATTATAAAAAATATTTTACGGCGTTTTCAAAGACTGTTATTCCGATTTTTTTGTATCGGTTAAACAGGTTCGATTTTTCGGATAACATCTGTTTTTTAATCGTCCAGTTCGGATGATTAAAAAAAACGGCATAGCTTTCAGGATGGGGCATAAGCCCGAATATTCTGCCTGTAGAATCGCATATTCCGGCTATATCGTAAAGCGAGCCGTTCGGGTTATAAAGCGGATTGCCGTTTGCGGGTTTAAAAAAAGGATCGGCGTATCTGAGAACAACTTGATTGTTATTGATAAGCTTTTCTATTATATTATCTGGCGCAAAAAATTTTCCCTCGGAATGCCTTGCCGGAAGCTCTATTTCCAATATTTGATTTATAAAAACGCATTTTGAATTTTGATTAACCGTTAAACGGACCCATTTATCAATAAAAGTTCCGCACTCATTTGTAATAAGCGCTGCGGAGCGTGTTTTTTGCTTGGCTTCCCCTTTTTTTTTCTCCGAAGAGAAACGGACATCTTTATTAGGATTGTTTTTAAAATGTCCGGGCAAAAGACCTATATTGATCAGAGTTTGAAATCCGTTGCAGATTCCTATTATAAGTTTTTTATCTTCTATAAATTGCCAAAGCGCATCTTTGAGTTCGGTTTTAAGCTTTAACGCTTCCAATACTCCCGCGCCATGTTCGTCTCCCCATGAAAAACCTCCGGGAAGAGATAGTATCTGATAATTTTTTAATAGATTCTTTCTTTTAATAACGGAATTTATATGTATTTTATCAACGGAGGCTCCAGCAAGCTTAAAAGCGTAAGCGGTTTCCTCTTCACAGTTCAAACCGTATCCCGCAAGTATTATAGCTTTTATTTTTTTCATATATTTAATCTTGTTATGTTTATAAATTAATATAAAAAGCGGTAAAGCGTTTTATTAAAATTTTTAGTCTATCTATTCATCGGATAAATCTGCTGTCAGACGCTTATGCGATTGCTTTTCGCCCCGTTCCTTTTTGTTCTCCCGCCTCCATTTTTATACTTTTTATTTTTTTCGTTTAATATTAGTCCTCGACATTTTATTTTTTTATATTTTAATTCAAGACGGTTATATATCAAAGTTGTTGACATAATTTTTATTCGATTTATTTTATATTCGAAATAAATATAATTATAAGGCAGGTTAATATAATGGATTATTATAAAATACTCAATATAGA